>DBFOPE010000136.1:0-7052 GCA_048429085.1 Collinsella sp. | reverse complement strand
TCCGTCACGCCGCCCTTCTTCATAAGGGACGGGTTGGTCGTGAAACCCTGAACGTTGCCGTTCTCGTACATGTCGAGCATGCCCTCGAGGTTTGCACCGTCAGCGAACACCTTGATTGCCATCTGCCTGATTCCTTTCGTTTGCACGCGGGCGTTGAACTGCTAAACACTTTACCTATGTTTATCAAGGCGTGAGCTGCGGGTTTTTATCTTCTCGGCGAACGGTATAAACGCTTTAGCGTTTTTGAGCACACCCTCCAGCGGCAAAACGATTTTGCAGGGCGGGCCGATTTGAACCGCCCGCCGCGGGTGAACGGTAATTGGCGGTTCCCGCTAGATCAACCCAAAGTGACGCATCGCTGTGACGGTACCGTCGTGTGCGACATCGTCGGTCACGTAGTCGGCGAGTGCCTTGACCTCGGGCATGGCGTTGCCCATGGCCACGGCCGTCTCGACCGCAGCGAGCATGCCCAGGTCGTTACCCGAATCGCCAAAGCCAAAGGTGCGCGCATTTCCCTCGCGGCCCAGATACGCCAGTGCTCGCGCCACGCCCACGCCCTTGTCAATGCCCTTGGGGCTCAGCTCGCGATTTTGACCACCGGTGTTGCACAGCTCAAACTCGCGATCGATAAAGCCGTCATCGCCGGCTACGCGAGCCAAACTGGGCACACTGAGGCATACCTTGCCCACGCGCAGACTGCCGTCGACGCGCATCTCCTCGGCGCTGTGCACCACAGAAGTGCCGATCAGAGACGACTGCTCAACGCCCACAGGCTCCAGCGCAAAGGTCGCAGCATTGGACTCGAAAAAAACCTCGATGCCGGCATCCACAACGCGACGCGCGAGCTCCGCGATAACGTCTTCGTCAAAGCAGTCCTCGTGTACCACACGGCCCTCGACCTCGAGCGTGGCACCCGCCATGGCAACGATGCCCGCGGGGTCAAGCGCACGCAGGCTATCGGCGATAAGCCACAGGGGGCGGCCCGTGCAGATAAATGCCTTGTGCCCCGCATCACGCAGTGCATGAAACGCCTCAACCACCGTCTGCGAGGGGCGAACCGCCGAAAAGTCCTTATCGGTCATATCGTCGGGATCGAACGACGTCAGCGTGCCGTCCACGTCAAAAAAGAGCACAGCGGAATCGGGGCACGCATCAATCATATGGGTTCCTTTCGAGGATAAGGGCAAACGGAGCATCCATCATATAATGGAGCGACGCAACCAGAGAGGTCACCCATGGAATTTTACGCAAGCTGCCCCGAGGGCTTTGAGTCCGCACTCGCCGATGAGCTTAAACGCCTCGGGCTTTCGCATGTCCGCCGCCTGAAGGGCCGCGCCACGTTTGAGGGCGAGCTTGAAGAAGGCTACCGCGCCTGTCTGTGGTCACGCTTGGCGAGCCGCGTGTTTGTGGTGCTTGGGCGCTTTGAGGCGCAGGATGCCGACGAGCTGTACGACGGCGTTTACGACATCGCTTGGGAGACCATCATCCGCCCCGGCGCCACCATCGCCATTACCGCCCGCGGCGTGACCGAGCAGCTGCGCAACACGCACTTCTCTGCCCTGCGCGCCAAAGACGCGCTGTGCGACCGCCTGGCCGAGACCACGGGCCGTCGCGCCGATGTCGATGCCGCCGACCCCGACGTTCACCTGCTGCTTTCGCTGCGTCAGCGCCGCGCGAGCATAAGCCTGGACCTTTCGGGCGACCCGCTGTTCAAACGCCTGCCGCCTGCCGCGACCCGCGCCGGCGAGGGCACACACGTGCTGCGCCCCGACTACGCTGCCCTAGTGCTGGCGCAGGTCGGCTGGACTGCACTGTGCGAGCGCGAGCTGACGGCCGACGATTACGAGAACGAAGCCCTGCCCACGCTGGTCGACGCCTCGTGCGCCGGCGGCGGTCTGCTGCTGGAAGCCGTGAACATTCTGACTGACCGCGCCCCGGGTTTTGCACGCGAGCACTGGGGTTTTGAGGGCTGGCAGCTGCATGATGACGCCCTGTGGGAGCAGCTACTTGCCGAGGCGCGCGAGCGCGAGACGGCAGCGCGCGAGCGGCAGGCGCGCATCGTGGCCGTAGACATCGACCCCGCCGCCCGCAAAACTGCCGAGCGCATGGTCAAGTGCGCCGGCTACAAGCGCTTTGTCGATTTTTGCGCTGCCAAGCCAGCCACCGTGCTGGACCATGCAGGCGCTGTCGCCGGCGCCGCCGTGGTCGTAGACACCACCGAGACCCCGCTTTCGCTCATGCACGACGCCATGACGCTCATCGGCGAGCTGCGCCGCGCGCCCGAGCTTGCCGCGGCACCGGTCGCCGCGCTCACCCGCGACGGATTGCTGGCCCGCGCGCTCCACGCCGAACCTGAGCACTCAATCGCCGTCATGCCCAATAACGAGGAGGCGGCTCTTGAGGTTTGGCCCTCGCTCGACCACGCCGCCGCGGCATTCGAAGCTGCGACCAGCGCAAACGCCGAGAAACAGACCGCGGACGCCGTGGACGAAGCCTCCAACACCCCCATGCCCGAACCTTCCGCCACGCTCGACCTAGGCGACGGCAAGCCGCTGCCCGTGCTCATCCCCGAGTCGGAGCAGTTCGCCAACCGCCTGCGCAAGAATGCCCGTCTGCGCCGCAAGTGGGCCAAGCGCGAGGGCGTGAGCTGCTACCGCGTCTACGATGCCGACCTGCCCGACTACTCCGCCGCCATCGATCTGTACGAGGGCTGCCCGCAGACGCCGGGCCGCTGGCTCGTCATCGCCGAATACGCCGCGCCCAAGACCATCGACCCCGCACTGGCCCAGGCCCGTATGCTCGACATCTTGGCCATCGCGCCGCGCATCCTAGATGTTCCCGCCGAGCATGTGCATGCCAAGGCCCGCATGCGTTCGCGCGGCGGCTCGCAGTACGGCAAGCAGGGCGCCGGCAAGGGCGGCTCGGGCGAGCGCGCCAATATCGCACGCCGTCGTCTGCCACTCATCGAAGAGGGCGGCCTCACCTTTGCCGTCAACTTTGACGACTACCTGGACGTCGGTATCTTCCTGGATCACCGCGTCACCCGCAACCTGGTGCGCGAGCACGCCAAGCAGGCGCGCCGCTTCCTCAACCTGTTTGCCTACACCGGCACCGCCACCTGCTACGCGGCCGATGGCGGCGTCGAGGAGACCGTGACGGTCGATCTCTCCAACACCTATCTGGACTGGGCCGAGCGCAACATGCGCCAGAACGGCTTTGTGGGGCCTCAGCATCATTTTGTGCGCGACGACGTGCTCGCCTGGATTCGCGACCAGCGCCAGACGCGCAACCGCTGGGACCTGATCTTTGTCGATCCGCCCACGTTCTCGAACTCGTCCAAGATGGGCCGCCGCACCTGGGATGTCCAGCGCGACCATGTTGAGCTTTTGGCTGGCGTATCGCGCCTGCTCGCGCAGGGCGGCCATGCCATCTTTAGCTGCAACCTGCGCGGCTTCCGCCCCGAGACGCGCAAGCTCGCACGCGCGGGCGTCGTGTTGGAGGACATTACGGCGCAGACCATCCCCGAGGATTTCGCGCGCAACCAGAAGGTGCACCACTGCTACATCGTGCGCCGCCTGCCCATCGAGGACGCCATGGCCGAGGTCGGCTTTAGCGCCGAGGAGATTGCCGAGCGAACCGAGGAACTGCGCAACCCCGAAGCCCGCAAGCCCCGTGCGGCAGTGCCCGCGCACGCGCAGGCCGGCGACCGGGGGCCGCGCGGCAACGGCAAGTCTGACTCCGCAGGCAAGCCCAAAAAGAAGAAGTTCTACGCCAGCAAGCCCAAGAGCAAATAACAAAGTTGCGGTGGAATACGGACTGTTTTGCCTGGAATTAGGCAAATTTAGACCGTATTTCACCGCAACTCATATTGGGATGGTGGTTGGTAATCTAGCCTTGGGTGACCAGGCGATAGCCGATACCCACGTGCGTTTGGATATAGCGCGGGTGCGCGGGGTCGGACTCGATCTTTTTGCGCAGCGTACCCATAAAGACGCGCAGGCTCGCCAGGTCACTCTTAGTCGCCGTGCCCCAAATCTCGTGCAGGATAAACTGGTGCGTCAGCACCTTGTCGGCGTTGTGCGCCAGCAAGCAGAGCAACTTGTACTCGATCGGCGTCAAGTGCAGCTCCTCGCCGTCCATCGTAGCGATGCCGGCGTCAAAGTCGATATGCAACTCGCCGGTATCGAATGTGCCCTCGGACGCACCCATGCCAACCTGCGCATACGAAAGGCGCCTGAGCGTCGTGCGAATGCGCGCGAGCAGCTCCTCGACCGAAAACGGCTTGGTCAGGTAGTCGTCGGCACCGGCATCGAGTGCGCGGATTTTGTCCGCATCCTCGCTACGCGCCGATACCACGATAATCGGCATACCCGACCACGTGCGCACCGACTCCACCACCTTGACACCGTCCATATCGGGCAGGCCCAGATCGAGCAGCACAATGCTCGGCGCCTGCGATGAGGCGGCGGCGATGGCGGCATGGGCGGTCTCCACGGCCATATGGCGCAAGCCGTGCGCCTCGAGCGCGGCAACGATAAGGTTGCGAACGGCGGGGTCGTCCTCAACGACCAAGATAAGCGGTTTTACGGCAGAGTTCGACACAGCGCTACTCCTTATCAAACGAAACGTCGGCGACGGGAAGCTCAATCGTAAAGACCGAGCCGTGCGGGTCCGCCGCGGCAACCTCTATGCTACCGCCATGCGCCAACGCAATGGAGCGGCAGAGCGAAAGACCCAGGCCCACACTGCGATGGCTGTCGGCAAGACCGTGGTTGGCGGTGTAGAACGACTCAAAAATCCGCTCGCGATCCTCGGGCGCGATACCCGGGCCATCATCGGCCACCGAGCACGTCACGCGCCCGCCGTCGACGCCAATCGAGATCACGATATGCGAGCCTGCGGGTGTATAGGTGATGGCATTGTTCACCAGGTTCACCACGAGCTGTACCATCAGGCGCGCGTCGACGTTGACGAGCGCCGGTTCATCGCACGGCACCACCTTAAGGTCGTGCTCGCGCACGGCCGGACTTACGTGGCGCAGCGCCTCCTCGACGATATCGTCCATGAGCTCCAGCGTGGTCGACAGATGCATGCCGCCGCCCTCGAGCTTTGTGATGGCGAGTAGGTTCTCGACGGTAGCGTTGAGCCATTGCGCATCCGAGCGAATGGACAGGAGCAGGCCGCGGCGCGTCTGGGCGTCGAGCACGGCGGTGCCGGTCGAGCCCTGGTCGAGCAGCACATCGGCATTGCCCGAAATACTGGTGAGCGGCGTGCGCAGATCATGCGAGATGGAGCGCAGCAGGTTGGCGCGCAGCTGCTCATTTTTGGCAAGCACCGCCGCCTCCTCGCGCGCCTCCATGGCGCGGGCGCGATCGAGCGCCAGCTCGCCTTCGCTCACGATGGCATCGGCCAGCATCCGCTCCTCGTGCGTCAGCACGTCGGGCGCGGCAACGATAGCCAGCACGCCCACCACCGAGGCGGGGTCGCCCGAGTGCACGAAGCCGTCGCCTGTGCGAACCGTCAGGTAGATGCCATAAAACGCCGAGCCGCCATAGGTGGCATCGAGCGGCGTTCCCACATAGGCGGACGCCGAGAGCCGCGGCGGCATCTGCGGCGCCAGTTCATGCACCGGCGCGGCGTCACCCACGGCCGTGTACGTCGCACGCGGCAGCAGGTCATCATCGTCGGCGTCGGCGCTATACCACACGACCGAACAGCCCGAAAGACGCGCCAGCTGCGTGGCCATGGCGTGAACGATCTGCTGCTGATCGGCGCACCGCTGCAGCATGCGGTTGGTCTCGAGCACCATATGCGTACGGCGGTCGCTGGCGGCAGCCTGTGCCAGGGCGCGGCGCAGGGCCAACGCAATCGAGCTCGACACAAGCGAGACCACAAACATGATGAAGAACATGCCGGGATAGACGCGGTCGATAAACGACAGCGAGTAGCGCGGATCGACAAACAAGAAGCTGTAGAGCGCCACGGCGGAAGCCGAGCTCAACAGGCAATACAGGCGACTCCAGGTAAAGAATGCGCACAGCTGAACGGCGAACACATAGACGATCATGATGCTCGGCGCGAGACCCGGATGGTCGAGCAGCGCGCCCACAATCGTCGCTGCGACCAGCAGCCCCGCCGATACGCAGGCGTCATACAGAGGAGTGCGGCGCGTCAGCGTTGTGCGCCGCCACCAAAAGTTATCGGCAATATCGCCGTCCGCACGGACGTCCATAGACACCGTACCCCTCCCTCAAAAACAAAAACCACCACAAAGGGGACAGGCACCTTTGTGGTGGTTTTCCCTCGTGGTGGTTCTAAGTGTAAAGCCTTCTACGACCGGCAGTCGCTAGACAAACAGCACGTGCGCGAGCAGGGCACACACGCACACCGCTCCAAATACCAGTGCCACGATCGAAATTACGCGATCGGCCATGTCCATGTTGGCCCGATTCGTAAAGAACCGATCTTCGGCAGCGTCGACACGCGCCTCACGCATCATTTCGACCACCGCCTCACGGCCATCGAGCGCCTTTGTATCCATGTTTACCTCCCCGGCCTCATGCTTATCCATCAAAAACCAACTCCGTGTAGCCGCCGACGTCTACGGCCGCTCGTTGGGAGCCAGGCGCTGCATCTTATTCACGGCCTTGAACTTGGTGAACAGCGGCACGTACTCAAAGCTCACGTTGGAGTTCTCCAGGCCGTACCAGCGTGCAGGCGTGCCGGCGGCGCGGCGAATGATGTACTTGAGCGTGATGGCCGTACGCTCGCTGGGCTCCACATCGCTTTCGGGCGCCAGAAGCTTACGGATCAGGACGAACTTGAACGTACCGATGTTACCCGGATCCTTGTAGACCGAGTAGTCATGCGTCTGCGGCGGCAGCTCGCCGGTGGCAGCCAGGTCCTGAACAACCTGACGCAGGTAGGCATTGACGCGCTGGTTGATCTTGTAGCCCAGGTACAGATGCACGCGGAACACGTAGTCGGTGCCGAACGTCTCGACCGAATAGGCAAAGGTGTGCGGTTCGTCCATGGTCTCGACATTCACAAAC
>DBFOPE010000135.1:0-22671 GCA_048429085.1 Collinsella sp. | reverse complement strand
TGCGAGCAACGTAAAGAGCTATGTGGATAAGCTGGCGTCGCTTGGGATTGTCGAGCGCGAGCTGCCCCTAAACGAGACGAGCAATAAGCGAGCCGTGTATCTGCTGAGCGACCAGATGTTTAGGTTCTGGTACAAGTTTGTTCCGCAGAACATCGGGCTGATTCAAAACGATATGGCCGAGATGGCGTATAAGCGCATTGAGCCGCACGTATCGGATTACATGGGTACGGTCTTTGAGCTTATATGCAGACAATACGTGTACGAACTCGCGCGCGCGGGCCGGCTCGACGTGGTTCCGGCGAGCGTCGGGCGCTGGTGGGGAACGGATAATCGCACGCATACGCAGGAAGAAATCGACTTGATTGTTGACGATGGCGAGGGTACTGCGCTGTTTGCGGAGTGCAAATGGCGCAATGAACCGGTGGGCGAAGACGTGCTGCAAAAGCTCGTGCACCGGAGCGAGCTCTTTAGACGGCAACGAAAAAGCTATGCACTATTCTCCAAAAGCGGCTTTACGCAGGGATGTCGGGATGCCGCGGAGAGTAGGGGAGACGTCAAGCTGATTTCGTTTGCCGAGATGTGCGAGCGGAGATAACCAAGCGCGCTCTGATGTAATGCTCGGAATGGGTCGCGCTTTCCGGATCGCCCTTCAAGCGGAAAGCGCGTCTCAGAATGCCGCGCCGGCGTTTTTGGCGGTTGTGGTTGGAAAGGGGAGCATTGCCTACACACGCGACGACGGCGTGGCAGTGATCCCCATGGCGGCACTTTGGGCGTAGTGGTTTTGCGGGCGTGCCGTGCTTCCTTTACCGAAAATCCATTTGGTAAACCAGATGCTCGCGGATAGAATAAAGTTGACGGCAGCCCAAGTTCTGGAGAGCTGGGCAGCGCCGTTGCTTGGTCAAGAGGTCAGTGCCTTAATGGCAGCGACTTGCTATGCTTCGAATGCTGCTTGAGTGCCTCGGAAAGTTCGATAAGCGCCGTGAAGAGCAAGACCAAAGCAACCAAGAGCTCTACGAGCTCTGATGGGCCCGGGATGACCTCTGATTCAAGTCACCGGGCCTCAATTTTTATCACATGCATTTTGAATAGAGCGGGCGGGATCCCTTGGGTCCGTCTGTGTGGCGAGTGCCTGGCGCATGGCATTGCGTCCCGATTTCATGTCCGCGCGGGCGTCTATCCTTACGGCAATGTAGCCGCCTGTGTAGTAAGCGGCAGGCAACGGAGAAAGGCCCTAACCGTGTCAGCTGAAAAGACGCCGTGTATCTCGGCTATCGATACGACGAACTTTGCGCGCCAGATTGTGCTGGACTTTGAGTTTGCGCCGGTGCCAAAGCAGCGCCAGCGCCGTGGACTGCGCAATGAGATTATCGAGGTCGGCGCCGTCAAGCTCGATTACCACGGCAACGTTATGGGCGAGTTCTCGCAGTTTGTGCGGACGGAATTTACCGAAGGCGTTGCGTTCCCCGTCCGCGAGCTCACAGGGATATCGGCCGTGGACACCGCGATGGCCGATCCGCTCTATGCGGTGATCAAAAGGCTCAGCGATTGGATTGGTCGCTACTCCGCCCAGGTGGTTTGCTGGAGCGGGACGGACCATCGACAGCTTTTGACCGAGTGCCAGGCAAAGCACATCGACCTTTCCGCATTTCCTACGGACTGGGCCGACCTGCAGGCGTTTTACACCTCGATTATGGACGTGGGCAGCCACGGGTGCGTCTCGTTGGGCGACGCGGCAACGTGGTTTGGCATCGAATTCGACGAGTCGACGGGTCACGCCCACAGCGCTCTGGCCGATGCGCGCGTAACCGCCAAGTTGCTCAAGCAGGCGATGGACGGGGACTACCGTGTGAGCCCGCGCGCCCAGGAAGTCCGCCAGCGGTGGGGGATGGGCGAGCGACCCCAGACGCGCCTTTCCAAGAAGTGCCCCGAGCTGGGCGACCTGCTGCTGAAGCTGAAGGCAGAGGGGAGGTAGGGCAGATTGTGGAAATCTAATTCTGCATTGTATTTGTGCCTAGGTGCAATATATCGGACTGTGTTTGAGTCTTAAACCTGAAATGTTGTTCAACAATTTGCGCTGTACCTGCGGCGCGAGAATAGATACCGCTCATCGTTAATATGCCGAGTTCGGCAATAAAAATAACGGAACCGAATATAATTCAAGACAAGGTTATGGGGTTGCTGGCTTCATTTCGGGTAGCCAAACAACAGAATGGCTAAGATAACGAGGGTATTGTGAACAGTAGTCAAAGGGTGTCGTTCGCTGATCTTTTTAACTCTCATTCTTGCGTAGGAAATGACATCCATTTCTCTTTCCCAAATATGGGTGAGGTTGAAATTACGTCGATCACGCGGGCGAACTTGTCTTTACTGCGCAGGGCTCGAACAAAGGGATGCCCGGGCCTAATTGTCAGCTGCCCTGATTTCGAAAGAGAAGCCATCGCTATTGTGCTCTTGGCGGCGCTGGAGAACTTGATGACTGGTGAGCCTCGCCAAGGACTTCATAAGGTTCAGGTTGGCGATAAGGTCGCGATCGGAAACTGTGTCGTCAAGATTACCTCGATTGACGAAAAAACAGTCAGATTTTCTTCTCAAGATGAATCGCTTGGCCTCAGCAGAGAGGTGAGGGAGTTTCCGCTTGCCCACAACGCTTCCACTGCCGCGGAACTCTCGTTGACGCGAAGCACGAAAAAACGCAAGCGTAATTCATGGCGTAGAGAAGAAGAGCTCTATCAGTCGCTCGTCCCAACACTCAGAGACATTTTGAATCAATGTGGCAGAACCGTTCAACCAGTTGGTTACGTTACCTCTCCATCCCAATACGCGAATGATGCACCGACTGCCATCTGTAAAGGCAAAGTGCGTATAGGGGGCTGGGAATACGACCTGAATGAAGCAATGCCAGTGGCTTACGTTGACCAAACCGGCGAGGAGCACTGTAGCTTTAAATGGCCTTTTGCATGCACTCCATCCATTTATATTGGTCCGCGGGTAGACGGAGTAGGTAGCATTTCTCAAATAATCGACATTTCTATGGATGAATCGCTTCCCGTTGAATTTGTGTCCCTGAACATTTCTACTCCCGATTTGATGAACACAACACTTCTAAGCGACATCTTAGATTTATAAGATTGTGGAATTGAGGCTATAGGCTTCTGTGATCGTTGGACTATGGATCGTTTGCGTCAGCTTGGCGATCAGGGCTTTCTGCTATTTGACTGGGATGACTGCAATGCCGCGCTGTTGTCAGATGACCCAGTTCTGTCCGATATCCAGCGCAGGGTTCTTGATAAGCCGCATGAAATTGTGTGTCCGGTGCCCGATGAACGGGCGGGCTTAACGCGTGCTGCCGAGATCGTATATAACACATTGGGCAGCATTGATGTGGATGACGACGATGTCCTCGGAGCAATCCAAGACATCTATGTTGTTTTGGGGTCTGCAATTCGAATGACGGAAGCGCCTGACAAAAAATACAGCGATTTGCAGTGTGACATTATCAACTCCGCGCGTGAATTGATCGAAGACTCGAGAGTTTTGATGCCCCCTGATTACAATCTGCTCGTTGAGGCATGCGGCATTTTAACTGCTGTATTTAGAGCGGGACATCGAATGCCAAAAGAACAGGTCATATACGATTTAATTGTCGACGGCATTGAGGATGACTTGTCTACCATTCTTGTTGTTGACAGAAATCGGGTTGACGAAGTCTATGCTTATTGGGCAAAGGAACTTGAGCTAAACGGATATAGCGCGAAGCAATTTAAAGTGATTGCGGTAAGAGACTATCTGCGAGGAAAATATCTCGGCAGCCAGGACCGAGTTATTTTTAGCGGATGGTATGACAAGGGGACTATGGTCAAGGCCCTTCATGCTGGTCTGGCGAACAATGTCTATCTCGTTCTCTATGGATATGAAGATAGAAACGGTGGACTAGAAGTTGGTTGGCGGACAAATGCCCGCTTGCAATGGAATGAAATGACAAACCGTTGTCTCAAAATATCGGATAAGACATTGGATGCATTGGACGTTTCGCCGCTTAAGAGAATAAATAGAGTCTTGCCGTCAAGACGGGCAGGTGTACCGGTTGAAACTGAAGTTATTTGCGGAGAACAGCCATCGTCTTTCGTTAGTAAATTAGAGGAAAAGAGAATAAGCAAAGACATTGCAAAAGACGGAGAAGAATCAGTTCTCGCAACGCCGGTGTTGTTTCATGATGGAACTCACGTTTGGCTTAGAGCCAAAACTTCGGGTAGGAAGGGTGGCCGTCTTCTTGTTATCAGCAATTGTCTTGCTGGAAAAAGCGCAGAGCCTGATCAGAAATCCGCTTCGGCTCTTCTCCCGGGGGACGTGGTTTTGCGAACTCATTCGGATAAGTCGTATATAAAAAGGGAATCTGAAAGGTCCACAGAAAACTACGACAACGTGCTGGCTGCGGCGCATAAATGGCGTGAACCAATTAAGGATGCGCGTATGGCTGGATACACAGATGCCGAAATAATAGACAGGATTTACTCAGAGGTGTCGGAAGCGCGAACGAAAAGCGCAGTCCGAGCTTGGGTGAGAGGGAGGAATATTGCACCGCAAGCGAAAGAGGATGTGCGGGCGATATTTGTTGCGCTTGGTTTTTCGATAACCGACGAAGAATTAAATTCTATCGAGCGTGCCGTCTCTGCCATTAGGAACAAGCACCGTGCGGTTGGCAGAATTGCGGCGAAAGACATGGTCACTGCGTTTATTCACGATTTAGCCAAATATGGTCTGGATAGCGCTGTCGCCGGTTTCGATGAGCGTCACGAGGCGGGCGATATCGAACTGCTCAGAGTTGCTTTCGTTGGCGATCAAAAGGACGTGGCGATCAGTCGCGTTGACGTTTTGTAGGGAGTGCTTTCAGTTGAATCCAAAAATCAATAGCAGCGTTGATGAAGAGCTCAGAAATCGTTTGTACAGGTCTGTGCATGAGGAATTTGTTGGTCCAATGGACCCGGACTCTGAGGAAGTGCTCGATGAGGGCGCTTCTCCCGCGCTTCGATATCATGCGGGGGTTCTGCACCCACGGGGCGCTCACGTTGATGTCGCTCAAGAGAAGAGCGCCGGCGGAGAATCGGATGCAGTTCTGGATAGAAGCAATGAAGGTTCTGTCTGCGACAGTGGTTTGCTAGATGTAGCGGATGCCTCGGATGTGAGCGAGGCTTCATCTGACGAGGACTATGAAGAGCCGGTTGCGTTATCCAATGCGCGTGCACAGTCTGCCATCAGCATGACCGTGGCAGTTCAGCCTGAAGATGTCTTGTCGGCTGATATCCGTTGCGCTAAATATGTCCGAGTTAAAGTTGACGACAAGAGCCATTTTAAACGCGTCCCCGTACACTTTGTTTTCAACCAGGGAGACCTCAAAATTCCAAGCGGACGTCATAACGATGTTAAACGTGTTTACAGACTGGGGGAAGAGCATCTCGAGCTATGGCTCGTTTACCGTCGTGCTATTTCGGGCGGCGTTGTGCTTACGGTGGCCGTATGCAATACAGATTACGCTACAGACAATCGATCCGATGATGATCTTAAGTGCTATTACCAAACCTATTTGAGAATTAACTCTGACAGCGGTCTAATTCCGCCGGTGTGGAATCAGGCAAATGATGTTGTATCGGCGGAAGATGCGACAAAACGACTTATCTATCGCAATATTCGAAACTATGCGATAGGGCATGGGTGCGCAACTCGTTGGGATGACAATCGGCCTGTACTATGGGCTGAAACCCAGATTATTCCAATTGCCGAAACTCGCTCAATGAAGCCAATTCACCCATCTATGGAAAACGTGACCTTATCGATCGAAGATTTTGGCAATCCCAATCATTGGGAAGACACTGTTAGGTCGATGCGGCTTTTATGCAAGAAATATGCTCAGTGGATTGCTGAGGTAAGGAGTAAAGCTGAAGGTCTAGCGGAATGCTATCAAGCGACAGCTTGGGATAACTTGGCCCAGTGCGATATTTGTCTTAATCGTATTGAAGAGGGCATCGGCACGTTGGAAGCGGATGACATAGCAAAAAAGGCGTTCATAATGGCCAACGAGGCCATGTATGAGCAGTTCTTGCATTATAGCGTTGTCTCAGGAGAGCGTGGCAGCCTTGATGAGCCCCTTGGATACACGCGTAGTTGGAGGCCCTTTCAGCTGGCCTTTATTTTGATGAATATCAGATCGATGGTGGATGAGACATGCGACGACAGGAAAGTCGTCGACTTGATCTGGTTCCCAACTGGTGGCGGTAAAACGGAGGCGTATCTGGGGCTAACAGCATTCGTGCTAATTTGGGAGCGTCTGTCGCATAATGAGAGTGAAGGCGTCACCGTGTTTATGCGGTATACCTTACGTCTTCTGACTTCACAACAATTCGATCGCGCCTCTTCCCTTATCTGCTCTCTTGAAGCGATGAGGCGCAAAGAGCCCGAGCTACTCGGTAGTCGCGAGTTCAGAATTGGATTATGGGTTGGTGGTGATGCAAGTCCGAATAAGCGTGACGAAGCTGAGAAAAAGAGGCAGGCTTATGTTGATAGAAACGAAGGCCTTAATCCATTTCCAGTGCGCAAGTGCCCTTGGTGTGGGAGTAGTTTTGAAGACGACCGCAGGACATCATATGTGCGTCAAAGGCGGACAAAAAAGCTATTGTTTATCTGCTCGAATCCTGAATGCGGCTATTCGAAAGGCGACGGACTGCCTTTGGATGTCGTCGATGAGGAGATTTATCAAAACCCGCCATCACTTCTTGTCGGAACAATTGATAAGTTCGCAATGCTGCCCTACCGTCACGAAGCCTTTGCTTTGTTCGGAATTGACAATGGCAGAAGGGGCCGTCCTCCCAAACTGATCATCCAGGATGAGTTACATTTAATATCTGGGCCGCTAGGGTCGATGGCGGGCCATTACGAAACCCTTGTTTCTGCGCTTTGTGAGCGCACTGACGACTCTTCCAAGATTTTGCCAAAAGTCGTTGCTTCGACAGCGACGGTTAGCAGGGCTAAAGAGCAGTGCAACCAGTTATATGCCTGTGGGGAAGACAAGGTATTTCAGTTTCCGCCTTCAGGAATAGATTACGACGACTCTTTCTTTTCCTATGAAGACAAGGAAGCTCGAGGTCGCCGATATGCTGGTTTGTTTATCCCGACATTGAATGCTGCTTCTGCAAATATACGCCTCTATGCAGACCTTCTTTGGGAGCCTGCAACATGGAATGATGTTACTGATGAACAAAAAGATCCTTATTGGACCATCGTTGGCTACTATGGGACAACGAGAGAACTTGGACAAGCCGTCACTTGGATGGGCGGTGATATTCCGGAACGACTTCACGAACACAAGTTGCGTGCGGAGCGAGTTGGCGATAAATCCGTGCGGTATATCAACGTGGCTAAAGAGCTGACGGGACGTAAGGATGCCGACGAGGTGAGAAAGGGCTTAGACAGCCTCACTATTTCATATCCTTCAAGTAAGGCTGTTGACCTTTGTTTTGCGACTAATATGATTTCTGTTGGCTTGGATGTCGGGCGTCTTGGGCTGATGGTTGTCGAGGGCCAGCCCAAGACAACGGCAGAATACATTCAGGCAAGTAGTCGTGTTGGCCGCGGTAAGGCCAAGGGCATTGTGTTTGTTGTTTATAGTGCTACGAAGCCACGCGATCGTTCGCATTACGAGAATTTTGCAATGTATCACAATGGGTTTTATCAAAACGTTGAGCCATCTAGTGTCACCTCATTTTGTAGACAGGTTCGCGATCGTGCTCTGTTCGGAACCTTGATCGGTATTTATCGGTCGGTGGATGAAGAGGATTCCGAGGCGTTCCGAAGCCCCGAGGAAAGGGCTTTTTCACTTGCGGCGGAAACGATACTATCTCGAATCGAAAAGGTTGACCCTCATGAGCTTGCTGGTGCCAAACAGGATATAGAAGCCATTCGCGCCATTTGGCAAGAGAGTGACTATGACCGATGGTTCGAACTTAAGCCGGATAATCTTGATCCGCCGACTCCGCTTATGCATCCTTCGGGAAGCAAGACGAGCGATGCATGGAGCGGGGGAACGTTTGATGTTCCGACTTCGATGAGAAGCGTTGACGCTCAATGCAAGCTGCGGATTGTAGGCTCATATGGCGAATATAACGAGAGGGAGGCGGAATGTAATGCCTAGGTTCAATGCTGGAAATACTCGCAAACAGGGAAGAGGAAAAAGTTATTCGCTTCGCATGGGCCAGATGTTCGGGCCGTATAGCGTTGGCGCAATTTACCCGTGCGATGCCAATACTACGGTAATGATTGCCGGCCTTGATGCTTATGAGCAACAGGTAAACAAGGGGGACCTGGAGACAATTGCAGATTCAAGGCTGAAAAGATACGTTGGAGTAAATAGGTTGTATGCGCCTCCAGTTGATGACGGGCACCACGGCGGTTTCGTCCCAGCGCTTCGTTTTCCCAACTGGTTGTATTGCCCACGATGCGGTCAAATGCAATACAAAGAGTCGACCAATGTAAGTACACAGATTCGATGTGAGGCTTGTTCAAAAAAATATAAGCGCGATATTAAGCTCATTCCAGAGCGTTTTGTCGTCGTGTGTCCACATGGCCATATCGATAATTTTCCCGTTATGCAGTGGGTGCATAACGGAACAGACATTGATCCGAAATCAAGAGAACATGTTGTAAGCAGAAGGACCATGGGCGGAAGTACGACCATGGGCGATATCGTCTATCAGTGCACTTGCGGAGCTCGTAAATCGCTCCACGGAGCTAATAGACCAGAAGGACTGAACAAGATTGGTTATCACTGCAGCGGCAGGCAGCCATGGCTTAATCGTATTTCCAAACAACAATGTTCTTGCGACGGGAAAGACCTGCGCGTTGTTATTATGGGCGCAACGAATGTATGTTATCCCGATGTGGTCAGCTCGGTGCTCATCCCCGATGCATTGGATGGGCGGGTGAAGAAAGTTGCCGATGAGCAGTTTACTACGATGCTCGAGTTCGATCGAAAAGGTGATTTGGACGCAGCGTTATCGTTAATTGCAAGCATGGGCGGAGTCGACCCGGAAGACTTGCGTCTGGCTTATCAACGAAAGAAAACTGAAGGGGACTCTGGACAATCCGAGATTGAGTATCTTCATGACGAGTATCTGACGCTGCGAGATCCTAAAATTAGGAAGAGTGGGGAATTTGTCGGTCGTGCCGTTAATCCCAACGAATACGAGTCGCCGCTAATTCGTAACTACATAGCGGGTGTATCCCTGATAGACACTTTGACCGTAACCCGGGCTCTCGTTGGGTTCACCAGATTGAACCCTGAATACAACGATCTGAAGAGTATGGAGGAAAGGCGAAGAGAGCTTTCGAGAAAACGACTTGACTGGACGCTTGCAAACCAAACCGTTGGTGAGGGGGTGTTTGTCGAATTCGACCAGAGCGTTTTGGAAGAGTGGTGTGCACGCCCCGAGGTTGCTGCCAGAATCGAGGTAATGCAGGAAAACCTTAATAACGCGATAAAAAGTCGTAATGCTAAGCCTAGGGAGATCAATCCCCTGTTCGTCGCTATTCACACTTTTTCTCACATAGTTTTGTTGGGTATCAGCGAGGTCTGCGGTTATTCAGCCGCATCTCTTCGTGAAAGAGTGTATTGCCAAGCGTACCTAGAGGATGGTGCCGAGGAGTTCGAGGACATGCACGGCGTTCTAATCTACACTGCGTCTGCGTCGGGAGATGGTTCTCTGGGCGGCTTGGTTAGATCCGGGGAGCCGGGCAGGTTCGAAGAGATTCTAAACAATTCCATGCAGAAAGCTACTTGGTGTTCAGATGACCCTGTCTGTATTGAATCACGGGGCCAAGGGCTTGACTCTTGTAATCTGGCAGCTTGTTATAACTGTGCGCTTGTTCCGGAAACCGCCTGCGAAAACGGCAACAGGTTTCTCGATAGGGCTCTAATTGTAGGCACGTTCGATATGCCGACGACTGGCTTATTTAGTGCTGATCTTTATAATGCCCTTTGAGGTAATTGGAACAGGAATCAGACTGCTCAAACACCTGTTTAAATGTGGGCTAGCGAAAGCTGGCCCACTAGTTAATTGAAGATCATAAAGCCTATTAGGCTAGATATGTCCGCATGCGCATTTAGTTTACTGTCATGCAGTCACTATTGCCATGCGTTGTGATACGCCTTAAGCTAGTGATTCGCTGTGTCAATTAGCGGACAAATCGTCCGCAGTTTATTCCGATTGGATAGCATGTTAGACGTAAAAGGGGAGATAACTGCAAAGCGTAAAGAGCTTGCGTTAACTCAAAAAGAGTTCGCCGCTGCCCTTGGGATGGGGCCAAATGGTGATAGAACTGTGCGCCGTTGGGAGACGGGGGAATCTTGTCCTTCTGCAGCTGAGCTGGCTTTTATTCGCTCTTTTGGCCATAAGGCCCCATTTGCACAAGGCGATCGCAAGGACGCCCCCTTTACTTATATTGACCTCTTTGCGGGCATCGGTGGCATACGCATGCCCTTTCAAGAATTGGGCGGCAGGTGCGTTTTCTCTTGCGAGTGGGATAAGTTCGCGCAGAAGACCTATCGAATGAATTACGGGGACACCCCTGCGGGAGATATTCACGAGGTCCGCTCGGAAGACATTCCGAGTTTTAATGTGCTGCTAGCAGGCTTTCCGTGTCAGCCCTTTTCGCTTGCAGGCGTGTCAAAAAAGAAATCTATGGGCAGGGCGACGGGATTCGAAGACAAAACTCAGGGTACTTTATTCTTTGAAGTGGCTCGCATTCTGCGCGATAAGAAGCCGGAGGCTTTCCTGCTTGAGAACGTTAAGAATTTAACGAGCCATGATCATGGCAAAACCTTCAAGATTATTATGCAGACGCTTGAAGATGAACTGGGTTATGACGTCCATTACAAAGTGCTCGACAGTAAAAACTGGACTTGCCAACACCGTGAGCGCATCTATATTGTTGGCTTCAAGAAAAAGACTCCATTTGACTGGAGTCAGCTTGATATGGGGTCTGGTGGCCATACTGTTAAGGAGATTCTTGAGGACAGCCCGGATAATCGATACATTTTGTCAGATAAGTTATGGGACTATTTGCGTGCTTATAAGAGAAAGCATCAAGCGGCTGGCAATGGATTTGGCTATAGCACAGTGGGCCCCGACGACACCACGCGTACCCTTTCTGCGCGATATCATAAGGACGGTAGCGAAATCCTTATTTCTCGTGGCGAGGGAGTCAACCCTCGCAAGCTCACTCCGCGTGAATGTGCAAGGCTCCAGGGCTTTCCTGATCAATTCATCATTCCGGTGTCTGATACGCAGGCATATCATCAATTCGGAAACTCCGTTACCGTTCCCGCAGTGCGGGCGGTCGCCAAGTTAATGATGGAGGCTTATTTCGATGGACTACGGTGTACTGAGTAGCTACTTTGATGGCGCAGTCGCAAAGAGGCTGGTTGCGGTTGATATCGACGGGAAAGTTAGCAATCAGCACGAATTCAATGGGACCGCTGAGCTCCGATCGCTCTTTGGCGATAATGATATCAAGGGCATACCGACGACCTTTGCTTATTTGTGCGACGATGCTAGTCCGCTGTTTGACCATGGCTTCACAACTTGGTATGACGCCCGCAGAAAGCATCCTACTAGGACTGAATACAGGCTTTACTACAATGACAATGATGCAATTAAGGCCGCACATATCGACGACCTAATGATCATGGCGATTTCTGACGAACACGGTCTTTTGGTTGTGTTCGCGAGTCGAGGGTCAAATGCCGAAAGTCAACTGAGGTGGCTGTTTGGTTTAGAGGATGTCTCTAGTGGCAGATTCTCGCGTTCAACGACTGATGGTATTAGAATCGGCTCAATTGCGGCATCTATTCTCGAGGCAATTGGTATTGAGGTCGCAGTGCCAGCTTCTGCCGAGTCGTATCTGGACGATATGATCGAGAAATTTGGTGATTCGTTCCCCAAAGGAATCGACTTCACGAGGTACTCTGCTTCGACGCTTGGTGACCTTGATTGGAAGGGATTACCTGACCAGTGCTTACTTGATTGCTATGAACGAGAAGAGATTCTATTCAAGGTATTCGAAAGGTACTTACTTGAAAATGACCTCACTCCCTATATGAGGGGAGTGCTGGACGTTGACGCAGTGCTTCGAATAACGATGTCAACATTTCAGCGCAGGAAGTCACGAGCAGGTGCGGCATTTGAACACCAGCTCGAGTTTCTATTTAAAGGAAGGGGCATTCGTTATACCGCCCAACCCTACACTGAGGGTAAATCGAAGCCGGATTTCATCATGCCGTCCATTGAGGCGTATAGAGATGTCTGTTTTCCGGTAGAGCGGCTGACGATGCTTGGGGCAAAGACAACGATAAAAGAGCGTTGGCGTCAGGTCCTCGAAGAGGCAAATCGAATTGATCATAAGCACCTTATTACGCTCGATGCAGCGGTCAGCACGGAGTACACGGACTCAATGCGCGAACACAATCTGCAGCTAGTCGTGCCTCGTCCCGTTTTTGTTTCATATACTGCCGAACAGCAAAAATGGCTGATGAGCGTAGGCGAATTCTGCGAGATGCTTGAGGAGAAGCAAACGGGCGAGTAGCTTGTATGCCGCTCGCCCGTTTGTGTGTGCTCGCGAGATTGATTGCGGACAAAAATCTTGGTGAAGAAGAGGTCGTGCGCATGCTTATCAAGTATCTCAACAAGATTCTTAGGACTAGAGGGCCACATTGCCTGGGCCGATTGCACTGTCGGCGCTCTCACGCACCGGGCGTTCAACAGCTTCTCATCAGCTCCTCTAAGCCGCATGTCGCTCATAATATCGTTGCGGTTGATTTTAAGAGAAGGGCGGCTATCCAGCTGTCCTTCCCCAGTCGCTTTTGAAATATTATTCCCGCCATGTCACTTTGGAACGAAGCTTTCTCGCTGCCGTGAAGCAGGCCGTGGCCGCCATGGCTAATGCGATGCTGGCCATCCAAGCGGAGTCGCCGGTTGCGGCGAGCTTTGGTTCATCGGCTGTCGTGCGCCCCGACCTTTTTGTGGACGTCTCGTCGGCGTCCTTTTCAGGAGTGGCAGGATCACTTTTGTTGTCGCCGGGTGAATCTACGTCGGTCTTTCCGCTCGTCTGTCCCCCTTGGCCCTTCTCATCCACGGTGAAGGAGGCATCGGTCGCTGTTCCGTCCTTCCAGACAGCAGTGACCGTATGGCCGCCGACGGCCAATGTATCGAGGAAGGCCGGCTTGAACTCAATAATCGTGCTGCCCCTGGTCGCAGTGTAGTTCTCAGCGGAGACCTCAGTTCCGTCCACGAGGAGACGCGTGAACTCATCGAGAGGGCCGCTGAAGCGGAAAGTCAGACCACCCTCGCCGCCCTTTGCATATGCCTGTCCGTCGCCCTTGGTGGCAGCATATAGTGGGGCGACCACATCGAAGGTGACGTCCCCCGCGTCGTCGACATCAAAGGTCTGAACGCCGGTCTTGCCGTTACGCTCGGCGCAGGCGGAGCTGTAGACGAAAGTCTCATGACCCGTCTTGTCGAGGACCGCAAGGGCATGGATTTCGAACGAGCCCATCGAGAGCGACGTGGGGAATTCGATTTTGATATAGCCTCTTGCCGCAGCATAGCCGCAGCTCAACGTTTCGCGGGCCTTTGCCGAGTCCGGGTCCTCGACATAGCCGGGGTCGCCGAGGATCGGGGAGACCGACTTCACGCCGTCCGGGTCGCCTACATTGCAATAGATGCGGAGGACCCCGCCGACAGGGACCCTCTTCGCGGAGATGGAGACGCCCGAGACCGTGGGCGGGTTCCGGTCAATCGCGCTGCCGGTCACCTCGAAGCAGAGCTCGCTCGGGTCGGCGACGGAGAAAGTTGCGCCCGAGATGCCGTTGGCCCTAGCGTAGGAGCTCTCGTACACATCGGTCTCGAACCCTAAGTCATCGGTGACCGAAAGGCCGATCAACCTGTGCCTTCCGATCCTATTGCTGTCGAATGTGAGGTCAAATCCGCCGATAGACGAGCCTCCGTGATAATAGGCCGACGAAACGGAGCAGCCGTCGTCCGCATCTCCCCAACCCCGCTGCAGTATGGGGGAAACGGAGCGAACGCCGTCTGCATCCGTAACGGCCCAAGAGATGTGGAAGTCGGCGCCGGTCGCGACCTCTCTGCTCGAGAGCGACACAGAGGACACGGTCGGCGGGTTTTGGTCCGCGGGACCCTCGGTCACCTCATAGACGAGAGGGCTGGTGGCAAAGGTCGGCGAGTCTAGCCCCTTCTCCTCGGCATACGCCGCGTCATAGACGTCGGTAACCCAGCCGAGCGCATCGGTCACGCCGAGGCCGATGATCCGGTATCTGCGGGGTCGGTCGCTTGGGGAGGTGTGAATATCGAAGCCCGTGGTCGTGTCGCCGGTCGATGAGAAGGCGAGACGGGAGCTGGTTCCATGGTTTCCGGCATCGTTTTCGACGATGACTTCGACTATGGGCGTGACGGACCGTACCCCGTCAGAGTCGTCGACGCTATAGGCGACATGCAGCGTGGAGCCGGCCGTGACTGTCGTCGCGGATATCGTCACGTTGGAGATGCTGGGCGGGTTCGGGTCCGACACAGCGAGGGCGGTTGAGGGCAAAGCAAGCGCTACGGTGGCGGACAGCGAGGCGAGCAGGCTAAGCGCGAAGCGCTTGGAGAATTTCAAGGAGGTCATTGGCGGTGCCGATCTTCCATAATTGTTGCAACGACACCAGTATATCTTTGGCCCACGCTGGCCAGATGTTCTTTCCGCGAACGGCTCGTTAGTTTAGAGGCGGCATATGGACGCCCGTCTCGTCCAAGTTTCTCGTAAGGGCGATTATGAGGGCATGAAGAGACTTTCTTGGAACAATCAATTGGGGGTATCAAAGAAATGCTGGACGCCGCCCGATCGCTCAATACCTTTGAGGTGAAATGCAGCGCATCGGCTACGTTGTTGAGATCATTCATCGAGCGACACGTCATTCCAGCTGAGGCTACCGTCATGAGGCTTCTGTTCCTACACCCCCGCGATCCCGCGTGCGGCACTCAACAGCTCATACTCCCTCTGGCTCCATTGGCACAGCTCGGCAGTCTCGACGGCATCGCGACACAGATCCAGGAACACCTCGGCGCCCTCGCAGAAACACTTGCGGGCAAAGTCGCCCGAGCCGTCCGCGATACACGCGCCGTCTGCAAACAGCTTCCAACTCGACGGTTCACGCGAGTCATCTCCGAGCAGCTTGATTTGCAGTACATGCGGATTGCCGGCGGCGCAGAGCTCTTTCTCAAGCACCTGCACGGTAAAGCGCATCTGGTGGGAGAGGCTGCTCTTGACCATGGCCGAGGCATAGCCGCTCGGCTCGTCCAGAAGATGCATTCGTTTTTGCTTGGCTGCCAGGTTGTGGAAGTTGCGCTCACTGCGCTCGGAGAAATTGTCCATACGGACTCCTTTCATCGATGTTGGCAGGGCCACCGTGCCTCTTGGCCGGTTGGCGTCGGGATCGTGGAGCCAACTCTCTACCCCGACTCTGGATAAAACGCGCCCGCTCCTTGCGGACACGATGGAGTCTATCAGCACGCGCGGACAAAAATCAAGCGCCGCCTGCGAAATGACGCGCGGGCAGCGCTTGATTTTGCCAGCTGCTGCTAGGCTTAAATCAGGAAAAGTGTCGAAATCGCCCATGTAAAAGTCCGGAAAAGTGTCGTAATGCACACTTTAAAACCTCGGAAAAGTGTCGAAATGAGCACCTAACAATCACAGAAAAGTGTATTCTAGTGCTAAAACAGCACGTAATAAGGGGTACGCTTATGCTACAGAGAAAAGCGAAAGCACAATTTGAATCTTGGCTTGCCTCGTCGCCTAACAAGGCCCTTTTGGTCAAGGGCGCCCGACAGGTGGGAAAGTCATATCTGGTCAACGCGTTCGCACGTGAATCGTTCGAAAACGTCGTGACGTTCGACCTTATCGCCGACGCGTCCATGCGCGATTCATTTTTGGCGGCAAAAAGCGCGGACGACCTGCTTATGCGCATGTCTATCGCTGCGACGCAGCCGATGGTTGCCAACAAAACCGTCGTGGTTATCGACGAGGTGCAGCGATGCCCCAATGTGGTGACGTTTATCAAATACCTCGTGCAGCGCGGCGACTTTCGGTACATCCTCACCGGATCGCTCCTTGGCGTTGAGCTCGAGGGCATCGACTCGCTGCCGGTGGGGTATGTCGAACAGGTCCAGATGTACCCGCTCGACTTTGAGGAATTCTGCTGGGCAAACGGTGTTGCTGACGGCGCGTTTGACATGCTCAGGGGCTGTCTAAAGGATGAGGGGGAGCTTCCAGATTATCTATATGACCGCTTGCTCGATCTGTTTCATCAGTATGTGGTGGTGGGCGGCATGCCCGACGCGGTCAATTCCTTCTTGGCGACGCGTAACGTCGACGAGGTTCGGAACATCCATCGCGATCTTCACGCCCTGTATCGCGATGACATCGCAAAGTACGCTCCGCCCGAGCTACGTTTGGTTATTCGCGATATCTATGATTTGATTCCCAGCGAAGCGGGTTCTAAAAACAAGCGATTCAAGCTGTCATCGATAAGCGGTGTTAAACGTTTTTCGCAGGTGACGGACCATTTTCTCTGGCTGTCGGAGGCGGGTGCTGCGCTTCCCGTGTATAACGTAACCGCGCCTGTGGCACCCCTTTTATTGGGGGAGCAGCGAAGTCTTTTTAAGCTGTTTTACTTGGACACCGGAATGCTCATGTCGTCGTATTCCAAAAAGGTTGCCCAAGGCGTTTTTGATGGCGAGGCAGAAGGCCCCTTTGGCATGAATATGGGGGCGGCGTTTGAGGGCTTCGTTGCCCAAGAGCTCAAAGCTCATGGATTTAGATTGCGCTACTTTACATCGAAAAAGGTTGGCGAGCTCGATTTTGTCGAGGAGACGCTCGATGGGGAAGTGCTTGCCATCGAGGTCAAGTCGGGCAAGAGCTTTAGGTCCCATGCGGCGCTCGACAACGCGCTCGTGACGAAGGGTTACGGAATCGACCGTGCTCTGGTGCTTGCTGAGTGCAACCTGCACCGCGATGGAGAGGTGTTGTATCTGCCCATCTTTATGGCGGGCCTCTTGGAGCCGTAACGCGTTGCCGGCTCTTCCAGCCCTCCTTTAACCTTCGCTACTCGTCTCCGTCGTTGGGGTCGCCCTTGAGGGTGTTGATGTCCAGGTACTGGTTGTCGTCCTCTTTTTGCTGCGTTGCCGATTCGGGCGCGGTGGGGCCACGGAACAGCTGGAATCCCTCAAACGCGATCACGCCGAGCAGAGCGATGATGATGGCGATAAAGACAACCTTTGCCGCTTGGGGAAACTCAGAAAAGCGTGGCGGTTCTTCTTCGGCGTGGTAATCGGCAGCGCGCTCATCGTCGGTGCCGTGGGTATACGACGATGCCGAGGCTGCCTTTACGCTCGCTTGGTTGTAATCGGGAGCGGGCGTGGCGGCAAACGGGTCGCGAGAATAGCTGCTCGACGTTTGGCCGTAATCCTCGGTTTCGATGCGGCCGGCGCGAGGCTGTTCGCTCGGGCGGTTGGCGTATGCTGCGGTGTTGTCATATGCGGAGTCGCGTTCTTCGGCAGCCGCAAACAGGGGGTTTACCGGAATGTCGAGCGCCGGCATGCCGCCCGAAGTCTCGTCCAGATCTGCCGCGGCCCAGGAATCGAAGGCAAACTGGCGGGTTGCAAAGTCGTCGAGATCCGCAACGGGCGGTTCGGGCGCATTGTGCTGTGCCGCGGCGATAAACGATGCCGTCTCGGTAGGATCGCCTGCCGAAGGGGTTTTGCCGCCCATGAGTTCATCGGCGGTCCAAGGTCGGTCGCTCATCACGTCGTCGAGGCTCAACGCAAACAGATCGTCTTCGCCCTCGTCAAACGCGTTTTTCGCATGCCTGGCGGTAGGCGCGGTGCCTCCGTGGCTGCTGCGCGATGCGTTGCTCGGCCTCATCTTGTCCCATCCTTTCGAACTGTCTAGCCCTTCGATTATATGGAACTTGCCTTGTCACCGATGCCCGGATTCGCGCATTCAAGAACTCGTACTAAGGGGAGGATGGTTCAGGCGGGTCGTTTACTTGTCGTCAGCCTCTGCCTTGGCCTCGTTGAGGTAGCTGTAGAAGCTGTACTTGGAGATGCCAAAGAACTCGCAGGCGCGCTCGCTCGATTTGGAGATAAGGAAGGCGCCGCGGCGGTCGAGGTATCCGATAGCGCGAATGCGCTCGTCCTTGGTCATGAGGGCCGCAGGCTTGCCCACGTACTGCTCGCACTCGCGCAGCAGATCCTCGAGCAGGTCGCCGATGTTTTTGGTGATGGGATCGGGCTCGGTGTATCCCTTGTCGCCCGTGCCGGTGAGCGCTTCGAGCGAACGCTCAAACGCCTTCATGAGCGTGATGTCAAAGTTGATGCCCATAATGCCGACGGGGTTGCCGTCGTCATCGCGAATGAAGATGGTCGACGACTTGAGCAGCTTGCCATCGGCGGCCTTGGTGAGATACGGCGCGCGGTCGTGGACCTCGGTGGCATCCTCGTTCATGGACTCGAGCACGATGTGGCTGGGACCGTCGCCCAGTTTGCGTCCGCTGACGTGGCCGTTTTCAATCGCCACGATAGAGTGGTCCATGTCCTCGGTCTCCAGATCGTGGACGACGATTTCACAGTTGGGACCAAATTGGAGCGCCAGACTGTGTGCAAGGCGCTTGTAAAACTCAATCTGTGCGGGGGTCATGGGTGCCTTCCTAATAATTAGTTTGGGCTCACTGTGCCATAAACCCCACTTGTTCGCAAATAACGAAAGCGTCGCTGCGTTATAAGACCGCCAACGGCCAGGACACCATCTTTATGCACCCGCTGCGCGAGTTATGGGTACGATGGCTTCAGGGGAGGTATCACCATGAAACTTGGTTGCGTCATTATGGCTTCGGGCGAGGGCAAGCGGTTTGGCTCTAACAAGATGCTTGCCGATATCTGCGGAAAGCCGCTGATTCAGCGGACGATTGAGTCGGTGCCCAGAGGATTTGACGTTGTTGTTACGACGCGCTGGCCCCAAGTTGCCGAGATTTGCCGTGAGCTGCGCTGCGCGTGCGCGCTGCACGATGGCGCGCTCAGGAGCGAGAGTGTGCGCGCCGGTCTTACCTGGGGAGCCGATCGCGGCTGGAAGGGCTGCCTCTTTTTGCCGGGCGACCAGCCGCTCGTGAGTTCGGATTCCTTTGAAGCACTCGCCGGTGCTTTTAAGGCCAACGGCGGCGTTGCGCCCGTGCGTCTTGCCCTAAACGGTGAACCCGCCTCGCCGGTGCTGTTCCCTGCGAGTCTCTTTCCCGACCTTATGGGTCTTAAGGGCAAGGATGGCGGATCGTCGCTGCTGCGCGGCCGCGCCGATGTCCAGTTGGTCGAGGCGCGCGCGTACGAGCTGTGGGACGTCGACACCGCCAAGGGCCAGCGCCGCGTCTCGGAGCATATCACCGGCTGCTGCGTGCCTCGCTAGTAGAAAGGGCGCCAGGGTAGCGCCGGCTACTTGAGGCTGGTGGCGACGACGGAGCGGCCGAGGGCGGCCTCAAAGCGGTCGGCCATCGTGGGGTCGCGGAGCGTGTCGACTTGGTTGAGCACGACGCGTGCGGCGCTGAGTTCCAGCGCCTGCATCTCGGCATTGAGCACCTGGGCGACGCGCTCGGGCGTGGCGATGTCGGTGAGCTCGCAGCCGCAGCGCTCGCAAAAGAGCTCGGGACGGTGGACGGCTTCGTTGATGGGCTTGCCGAGCCCCGAAGCGCCGACGATCCAGGCGATGTCGGCTGTGCCAGAGGGAATTACCGGCTCCCAGGCGGCGTGGGCCTTGAGCGGGAGCCGCTTGCTGCCGTCTGCCTCGGCCAGGACGTAGTCAAAGCGCTGCGCCAGCTGGTCGAGCGCCTCGGCAGGGGAGGAGAGCTTGCCCGTCTCGGGGTCCAAGACACCAGCTTGGCAGATGCTTCCCCGCACAAGCCCCGAGCAGGCCTCGCAGGTGCAGCCTGGGGCGTGTAAGGCACCTGGCTTCCAGGGCGCGGCGTCCAGGCGACGGTTCGACCCGTCCCATGGCACGCCGGCGACGGGAAACATATGCGTGGTGGTGCAGAGGAGCACGCGGCCGCCGGCGCGCATAAGCTCAAGGCCGAGCGTCTTTAGCAGGGTCGACTTGCCACCGCTGCCGATAATTGCGGTAATGCCCGGCTCGATCTTGAGCGCGGAGGCAAGGCCGCCGTTAATCGTTTCCATCTGTTCACCGCCGTATAATGCTGTGATAAGAATTAATCATTAGCGTAGCGGCAGAACCGCTTTTGCTCTGCTCAAACCGTAGCACAGGGAGGTGCCCCGGGAATGCTCGTTTATGTTCGCGGCGCAGGCGATATCGCCACGGGTGTGGCTGCTCGTCTGGTGCGCGCCGGCGTTTCGGTCGTCATGGCCGATATCGCGGTTCCCACGTGCATCCGTCGCACGATCAGTTTTTGCGAGGCCATTCGCTTGGGCGAGGTCGAGGTCGAGGGCATTCGCGCCCGCTTGGCGCAGAGGCCGGCCGAGGCGCTTGAGATTGCCAAGGCGGGGAATGTCGCCGTGGTGGTGGACCCCCAGGCACAGATGCTCGGTGAACTTAGGCCCGCGGCCGTGGTAGACGCGATTCTGGCCAAGCGCAATCTGGGCACCACGCGCGACATGGCTCCTGCCGTCATCGCGGTAGGGCCGGGCTTTACCGCTCCGGTTGATTGCGATGCCGTGGTCGAGACTATGCGCGGGCATTTTTTGGGCCGCGTCATCACCCAGGGCTCGCCCCAGCCCAACACGAGCGTGCCGGGTATCATCGCCGGATACGGCAAGGAGCGTGTTGTCCACAGCCCCGCCGCCGGCGTGTTTCGGTCCGACCGCGCAATCGGCGACATCGTGTGCGCCGGAGACGCGATTGGCTACGCGGGCGATACGCCCATGTACACGACGATTGACGGCTGTCTGCGCGGCCTTTTGGCAGACGGCGTTCAAGTCACCGAGGGCTTTAAATGCGCCGATGTCGACCCGCGCGGTGACGCCAGCTACATCAACTATATTTCGGACAAGGCGACATCGGTCGGCGGCGGCGTGCTCGAGGCGCTCGCCATGCTCACCGACGTTTTTAGGGGATAGGAAGCGACGATGGAAAAGCTCGATGTGGTGAATGCTGCGCTTGGCGCTCTGAAGGCTGGCAAGACGTGCGAGCTCGTGGTCGTGGCCGGTACGGTGGGGTCGTCTCCGCGCGGCGTGGGCGCATGGATGGTCGTCTTTGCCGACGGTAGCCAGGCGGGCACCATCGGCGGCGGCAAAATCGAGCTCTTTGCGCTGGGCGAGGCTCACGAGCTGCTGGCCGCGGGGCAGTCACGCCTGGTCCGCTACACCATGGGCGGGGAGAACTCCGATACCGGCATGATCTGCGGCGGAGCCATCTGCCTGTGCTATCTGCATCTGGACGCGACCCAGGCGCCATTGTTCCAGGAGATTGCCGATGTCTTGGCGTATCGACGCATCGGCGACTTCGTCATCGACTTTGAGCCGTTTATCGCAAGCGTGCTCGAAAGCGACGCTGCCGAATACCATGCCGAGGAGTCGCGCCGCACCATTGTGGGTTGCCCTGGGCTTTCGCTGACGGAAGAGGGGAGTAAGGTCACCTACACCAATGCCGCCTCCGAGATTCCTCCCGCGCACATCGAGACACTCTGCCCCGAGGGCCTGACCTACATCTTTGGCTGCGGGCACGTGGGCGCCGCGACGGCTCGCGTACTAACGGCGGCGGGCTTTGCTGTCGTGGCCTGCGACGATCGCCCCGGCACGTTGACGCCCGAATGGGTGCCCGGTGTCTACGACCGTCGCCTGGTCGACTACAAGAGCCTGAGCGAGCTGTGCCCCATCGGCCCGCGCGACTTGGTGGTCGTGGCCACAGCAGGCCACAAGTCCGATATCGACGTGGTGATTCAGGCCATGCGCGCCAAGCCCGCCTATCTGGGCTGTCTGGGCTCGCGTCGCAAGACGGCCTTTGTGCGGGCCCGCTTGGAGCAGGAGGGCTTTACGCAGGAACAGATCGACGGGTTGCACCTGCCGATCGGCGTTGCCATTCAGGCGGAGGACCCCGAGGAGATCGCTATCTCCATCGCCGCCGAGATGATTCACCTGCGCCGTACCAAGCTCGTCCCCCGCAAGCGCTAGTCGCATCCCCATATATGAGTTGCGGTGAAATAGTCCCTAGATAAGCCCGACGGGCGGTCAGCCAGGAACTATTTCACCGCAACTGCTTTTTGGGACCCATATGTGCGGGGGAGTTGTGGAGTTGTGCAGGCAGACGAGGTTTTTCTGGAAATACGCACCCAATGCGCGTATAGTACCGATTGTTTTGTCGGCTCCTGCTGCGTCGAGTCCAAACCGCGAAATGCCATGAGCGGCGCGGATGCAGCCAGGAGGCACGAGGACAACCCACCGTGGCCACGCCCCGTGCTTAAAACCCCAAGAAGGAGTGAACAATGGCAGAAGAGAAGTATGTGCCGCGTCTGAAGACCAAGTACAACAACGAGGTCAAGCAGCAGCTTCAGGACAAGTTCCAGTACGAGAACGTCATGAT
>DBFOPE010000134.1:0-4546 GCA_048429085.1 Collinsella sp. | reverse complement strand
TTTTCGATCGAGCGCAGGCGCTTGGCCTCGTCGAGCTCGCGATCGGCCGCGCCGCCCATGACGGTCAGCGCCTTGGTGGGGCACGCCGCCACACAATGCGGGCCGTCCGGATCGAAGGCGCACAGGTCGCACTTGACAGCGCAGGTGTACTGGCCGGGAGCCCACGTAAGCAGGCTGCTCAGGGACTTAGGATACGAAGGCGTCGGGTCGCACATGCCTGCGACACCGGCGATAGACGTGCCATCGGGATGGATGGCTCCGAAGGGGCACGCGATGGCGCACAGCCTGCACCCGATGCACTCCTGCTCCTTGACGTGGATGCGATCGCCATCGTGCTCGATGGCATTCACCGGGCAAACCTCGGCGCAGGGGGCACCCTCGCAATGGTGGCAGGCAAGGGCGGCCGAAATACCGCCGGTCTTCACGAGCGCCAGGCGCGGCGTATCCTGAAGACCCTGCATCCGGTGAGCGTCGGCACAGGCGGACTGGCATGTTCCGCAGCCGATGCACCTCTCCGGGTTGATGTCGATGAAGCGGTTCATCCCCACTTCCTTTCAAAATAACGGGCCGGGCTCCCGAACGTACGGGACGCCCGGCCCAAAAAGCCAACGAGAACGGGACTACACGATTTGGTTCACGTGCGTCTCGTCGTCGAACTTGGCGGCGCCGGGCTCAACGTCCTGGGGAGCGGCGGCGTCCACCAGAGCCTGCTTGAGCTCGGTGTACTGACGCTCGACCTCGCCCTCGGCCCAGACCTGGTCGGCGATAGCGTCGACCTGGCAGGCGGAGAACTTGTCCTCGGGCGTGTGCGAGACCGGGTCGACCTTGTGGATGGTCAGCTCGTTGCACTTGCCGATCCACCACTGGTAGGTCATATAGACCGTGCCCTTGTTGATACGGTCGCTCACGTCGGCGCGGCTGTATACCTGGCCGCGGCGGCTGTGAATCGAGACGATGTCGCCGTTCTTGATACCGCGCGCCTGGGCGTCCGCGGGATTCATGCGGACAAAGCCGGGCTCGTCGGCAAGCAGTGCCAGCGTCTTGCAGTTGCCGGTCATCGAGCGGCAGCTGTAGTGGCCGACCTCGCGGACGGTGCACAGGATGAGCGGGTACTCATCGTCGGGAAGCTCGGAGGGCGCCTCCCAGTCGTGCGCCATCAGGTTGGCGCGGCCGTCCTTGGTGGTGAACTTGCCACCAGCGAACATGTCGGGCGTACCGTGGTCGTTCACATCGGTGCTCTTGACCGGCCACTGGGCGTAGCCGCCCTCGGGAGCCATCTTCTCGTAGGTCGCGCCCACAAAGTTGGGGCACAGGCTAATGCACTCGTTCCAGATCTGCTCGGTGTTGTCGTAGTGCATGGGGTAACCCATGCGCGTAGACAGATCCGCGAAGATCTCCCAGTCGTGACGGCACTCGCCCTTGGGCGGAACGGCCGCGTCAAAGTGCTGGAAGCTACGGTCGGATGCGGTAAAGACACCCTCGTGCTCGCCCCAAGAGGTGGCAGGCAGGATGACGTCGGCGAGCATGGTCGTCTGCGTCATAAAGATGTCCTGGCAGATGAACAGGTCCAGCTCGGAGAGCGTCTTGCGCATACCGGCCGAATCGGGCTCGGTCTGCACCGGGTCCTCGCCGTAGTTGTAGAAGCAGTGCACCTTTCCCTCGTCGACCAGGTGGCCCAGGTCGGTGAGCTTGTAGCCCTCCTCGAGCGGGAGCTTTTCCTCGGGCACGCCCCAAGCCTTGGCAAACTTGGCACGCACTGCCGGGTCGGTGACCTTCTGGTAGCCAGGGTACAGGTTGGGCAGCATGCCCATATCGCAGGAGCCCTGGACGTTGTTCTGGCCACGCACGGGCGCGAGACCGGAATTGGGTTTGCCGATCTGGCCGGCAACGCAGGCGATGGAGGCGATGGTGTGCACCGTCTTCAGGTTCTGCTTCTGCTGGCATACGCCCATGCCCCAGCCAATGATGGCAGAGGGCTTCGCCGTGGCGTACATCTCGGCAGCTTGGTGGATCAACGCGGGCTCGACACCCGTGATGTCCTGTACGGATTCGGGAGTGTAGTTCTTGATGGTCTCCCACCACTCGTCAAAGCCGTTCGTATGCTCGGCGACGAATTCCTTGTCGTAGAGGCCATCGTTGACCAGACAGTTGGCAAAGGCGTTGAGGAACGCGACGTTGCAACCGTTCTTGATCGGAAGGTAGAGATCGGCGATACGCGCGGTTTCGATATGGCGCGGATCGGCGACGATGATCTTGCAACCCTTTTCTTTGGCTCGCACGATACGCCTTGCGACGATGGGGTGCGAATCGGCAGGGTTATAGCCGAAGAGGAAAATGCAGCCCGCATCCTCCATACCGGGGATGGAGCATGACATGCAACCTGAACCAACCGTGTCCATCAGACCGAGGACAGTAGGGCCGTGTCAAGTACGGGCGCAGTTGTCTACGCTGTGGGTGCCGATGCACGCACGCGTAAACTTCTGCATGACGTAGTTCGCCTCATTGCCGCCGCCTCGCGAGGAGCCGGTGGTCATGACAGCGTTAGGACCATATTCGTCAATTATGGCCTGCATCTTAGATGCGGTGAAATCCAGTGCCTCGTCCCAGCTTACGCGCTCAAGATCCGCGCCCTTGGTGCGGCGGATCATCGGGTGCAGTACGCGGGGAGTCAAGATCTTGGTGTCGTTGATGAAGTCGTAGCCGCTCATGCCCTTAAGGCACAGCTCGCCCTGATTGGTGATGCCGTTGAGCGGTTCGGTACCCACGACCTGGCCGTTTTGGACCAAGAGGTTAAACTGGCAACCGGCGCCGCAGTACGGGCAGATCACTTTATGCTTCTCCATGACACCCTCCTTCCTTTCTCTGCTACCGAATACTCGGTACTTATTTGACAATCATTGGGCCTGTCGCCCGACGCTTACGCCTCGTTTTCAATGGTGGCGCGGGCACGCTCGGCAGTCAGTTCTGCCAGACGCTCCTCGTCTACCAGGGTGAGGCCCTTGGTCGGACACGCCTCGGCACACGCCGGACCGCCGGGACGGTCCACGCACAGGTCGCACTTGAGCACGAAGCTCTTAGTCTGCGAACCCACGCGCACGTCGCCCATCAAGACGGGGACCTGCGTGGTCGCCACGCTCACGGCGCCAAAGGGGCATGCCATGACGCAGCTCTTGCAACCGATGCAGTTGTCCTCGTTGACGCCGATGCGATGGTTCTTTGGATCAAAGAACAAGGCACCCGTAGGGCAGGCCTTGGCGCACGGAGCGTCCTCGCAGTGGTGACATGCCACCGGCGCGGAAATCTCGTAGGTGCGCGTTACGCGCAAGCGAGGTGCGGCGATGTTGCCGGGAATATCGTGTGCCTCGATGCACGCCGCCATACAGGTTTGGCACCCAATGCAGCGTGAAGAATCAGCCACGACTCGTTTATTGCCCATGTTGTTCACTCCCTCCTGAATCCCATGCCGGAGAGACCCTGTCGACGTTGCCCCGGACCGCCCGTGATCCGGCATCGGCGTATCGAAGCGCATGCGGCGAAACAGGCGCTTCGATAGAGTTCCTCCAACGATATACAGGCTAAATATACGCAGTTGCAGGTGGCAAACTTGAGCATAGGCCCTGCAATACGGGTGTATTGCAGGGGTTTTGGCAGGTTGGAATTATTCTCTAGAAGCTATAAAGGTGAGTGTATTACATGCGTACATCCACGAAAGATTTCACGCTCGCTTCTGAAGGATGTAGTACGTTTGTATTATTGTTCAGACTCAATTACTCTAGTGCAATAAAGTAGTTGTTATAAAATTGGCTATTATTAGCCGATGCTGTATTTGACTATTCATATTGCACACTCATTAAGGGAGGCCAGTGATGACATCGACTCAAAAACGAGCCATCCTGCAGGTGCGCATTCGCGAGGAAGACAAGCAGCATGCCGAGCGCCTCTACGACGCCATGGGCAATCGCTTGCCGAGGCCGTTCGTCTTTTTGTCGCGCAGAGCATTCTCATGCGCAAGCTTCCCTTTCAGCCGGTCGCCGTGCGCTCAAAGGACGGCACCGCCGCCTATGGATCGCTCAAAGCATATGGAGATCCCAATCGCCGCTCCGAGGAGCGCAATGCCTGGATTGAGTACCTTGCTACAGAAAGCGACGATTCGATTTTGGGTCCCGAGGAAGTAGATATCCATGAGTAGCACCATCATCGACGAGACCGTCATCCTACGCTACCTGCTTGACGACGACGAAGTTCTGTCACCGCGCGCCGCCAAGGTCATCGCCACACGCACCGCTCGCGTCTACCCCGAAATCATCACGCGCGTTGTGGTCACGCTGCGCGACGTCTATAAGGTTTCCCGCGTTGAGATTGCTGCGGCCTTGAAAAGGCTGCTCGATGACGTCATGGTCGACGAGCCCACCGTTGTCGCCCTTGCCGTCAAACTCTTTGGCAAGACCCATATGGACTTTACCGACTGCCTCCTCGCAGCCCGAACCGCCATCTACAACGATGATGTCGTGAGCTTTGGCAAGCCCATCATCCAAGGCATGATCGA
>DBFOPE010000133.1:0-2588 GCA_048429085.1 Collinsella sp. | reverse complement strand
ATCTGCTGAGCTAGTTCGCGAAGCCCACTTCCAAAACCTAACCAAGCCACCCCGGCCCTCGTCCGTGAACCCTTCCGCTGGGCGAGCCATAGACGCCGCGTACCGATACGGTAAAGTGGCGTCTTGAAATTGGTGCTATATTCAGCTTGAGTTGTTTAATGCTAGTACGGGAGGCTGATATGGGGCTGTTCAAGAAGAAAAACCCGCAGGATGCCTTTGATTCCGATGTGTTTACCATCACGGATACGATTTTGGACCCGCCGCGGTTTACATTTTTGCCGGCTATCTACCAGGATGCCACGCGCCGCAAGTGGGCCGTGCATCAGCGCGGCGGCGAGCCGAAGATTTTTGACTATGCGGACGTGCTGCAGTGCGAGATTGTCGAGACCGGAAATCCCGAGGATGTGCCGGAGGTTAGCAAGCGCGAACTAGCTCAGCAGATTTTGATTAATCCAGCTCAGGCTACCAAAAACAACGCTGCCAAGCGTAACATGTGCCTTGGTATGGGTGTCATCGTTGCCGTGCAAACCGGCGAGGATGAGATTTCGAAGCTTGAGATTCCGGTGACCACGGGCGAAGTCAAGCGAGACTCCGGCCTATATCGGTCGTATCGGAACGTTGCGGAGCAGATCAAAGAAGCCTTCGACGCCATGGGCCGTCCGGAGCAATGATGCCCGCAGCATCAAGCGGTTGAGGAGCCTTGCCCATGTCGAGTGAACCATATGCGATTCCGCCCAAAGATCGAGCCTTTGAGGGCATTCTTTGGTATATCAATCATCATGACCTGCAGGGTGGCGACCGACTGCCCGCCGAGCGTGTGCTCTGTGAAGAGCTGGGCGTGTCGCGCACGGCGTTGCGCGCTGCGATCACGCGTCTTATTTCGTGCGGAACTTTGGAAAGCCGCCGCGGTTCGGGCACCTATGTGTGTCCTCCCAAACCGCTGAACATCTTTCAAGAAACATGGAACTATACGCAGGCGGTGGAGAGGGTTGGCTCAAAGTCGACCGCACGCCTGGTTTGGTCCAAGGTCGTGTACGCCGATATCGATCTGGCCCAAAAAGCCCAGATCGACCTGGGTACACCGCTCTTCTGCATTCGACGTGTGCGCGTGGTTAATGGTTCCCCGGCGTCGATTGAGACGGCTCACGTCAATCTGTCTTTGTGCCCCTCGCTTCCCGATCACGATTTTGAGCAGGAAAGCCTCTACGACGTTTTGCTCAAAGAAGGGAATGTCCATGTGACGCACGGCAAGGAGCATATTTCCATCAGCCGTCTGAACGCCGACGAGGCCAAGTTGCTGGGTGCTCAGGAGGGCACGCCGGTGTTTTACAAGGCTTCGCACGAGCGTGACGAGAACGATGACTTTGTCGAGTATTGCAAGTCCGTGATTCTGCCGACCAAGTATCGTTTTGCCGATAACGGCGAGGCAGACGGCGTTGCGACGAAGGTAGGTGTCGAATGGCTGATGCAGTAGAAGACTTGCCGGTTTACAAACAAGTTCGCCGCTGCATTGCGGAGCGAATCGAGCGCAGCGACTACCCGACGGGCTCGATGATTCCGTCCGAAAACGAGCTGGCCGAGGAGTTTGGCACGACGCGCCTGACAATCCGAAGTGCCATGGACGAGCTGGTCAAAAGTGGCCAGATTCGTCGCGTGCAGGGCAAGGGCGCCTTTGTGGGACACAAGTGGTTTGACGAGCACGAACGCAAGGGCGGCTTCCGTCAGTCGGTTCTGGCGTCGGGCGCGACGCCGTCGGTGCGCATTCTGGCGCGCTCCAAACGCTACGCCGGCCCGTATTACGCCGACCTGTTTGGCATCGCCGAGGACGATCTGCTTTACTCGGTGCGCCGTCTCAACTGCATTGATGGGGAGCCCGTGTCGATCGAGATGACGCTGATTCCGTGTCTGCTGTTTCCGGGCATCGAAGACGTGGACATTTCGGTCTTCAGCCTGTTCGAGACCTACGACATGTTGGGGCGCAAGCCGGACAAGTCGATTGAGAAACTCGATATTGAAGCGCTGGGCGCACGCGATGCGAGTTTGCTCAATCTTGAGCCGGGCGATCTGGCGCTTGTACTGGAATGCCTGACCTATGACTCGAGTGGGCAGGCGATCGAGCATGCCAAGTCTTTTAACCGCGGCGATGCCGGCGGATATACCTACAACTATTAGCGTCTAGAGCATCCTCGTGCACGGCGGGGTGCTCATTTTTTACGGACATGTGTCGCATGACCGATGAGCGGCAAAAACTGACCGTCTACCGAGAGGGGAGGATAAAATCAAAAAATCGGTATTAAAAACGGCTAACCTGTAATCGTTCACTGGTATTAAGAACCTTTGAATTGTTGAGCTTGGGGCCAAGATGTCCACAAGGTTAAGCGGCGAGACGGGGCGGCAAGCCCGTCCATTCCGTGCGACAATTCAAACTGCTCGTGAAAGGAGCGGGAATGAAGGAGACCGAGAAGATCGAGATCATGCACTTCGACCAGGAGGGCTACCTCGAGGACGGCAGGAACGTCTACGAGGCCGGCAAGCGGATGACCGCCCTGGCCGACCGCGTGCACGAGGAGGGCTACGACGCCGTCTTC
>DBFOPE010000132.1:0-3134 GCA_048429085.1 Collinsella sp. | reverse complement strand
ACCATGAACCAGTCCGGCCCGCTGCACCTCAACTACACGCTGACCCGCGCCGAGTTCGAGAAGATCACCCGCGACCTGCTCGAGCGCTGCAAGCAGCCTGTCACCAACGCCCTGCGCGACGCCAAGCTTAAGCTCTCCGATCTGACCGAGGTCATCCTCGTCGGCGGCTCCACTCGTATGCCCGCCGTCCAGGAGCTCGTCAAGACCATGACCGGCAAGCAGCCCAACATGTCCGTGAACCCCGACGAGGTCGTTGCCGACGGCGCTGCCGTCCAGGGCGGCGTGCTCACCGGCGACGTCGAGGGCATCCTGCTGCTCGACGTTACCCCGCTGTCGCTGGGCGTCGAGACCATGGGCGGCATCATGACCAAGATGATCGACCGCAACACCACGATCCCGACCTCCAAGACCGAGGTCTACTCCACCGCTGCCGACAACCAGACCAGCGTCGAGATCAACGTGCTCCAGGGCGAGCGCGAGCTTGCCCGCGACAACAAGTCGCTCGGTAAGTTCCAGCTGACCGGTATCCCGGCTGCCCGCCGCGGCGTGCCGCAGATCGAGGTCACCTTCGACATCGACGCTAACGGCATCGTCAAGGTCTCCGCTAAGGACAAGGGCACCGGCAAGGAGCAGCAGATCACCATTTCCGGCTCCACCGCTCTGTCCGACGACGAAGTCGATCGTATGGTCAAGGACGCCGAGGCTCATGCCGAGGAGGACAAGAAGCAGAAGGAAGAGGTCGAGGTCCGCAACCAGACCGACAGCCTGTGCTACTCCACCGAGCAGACCCTCAACGAGCTGGGCGACAAGGTTTCCGCCGATGTGAAGTCCAAGGCCGAGGCCGCTATCGCCGACGCCAAGAAGGCGCTCGAGGGCTCTGACGTCGAGGCCATCAAGGCCGCCGGCGAGTCCTTGCAGTCCGTGGCCTACGAGCTGGCCCAGGTTGTCTACGCCGACGCTCAGCAGCAGACCGACGGTGCCGCTGGTGCCCAGCCTGCCGACGATGACGTCGTCGACGCCGACTACGAGGTTGTGGACGACGAGGACAAGTAATCATGTCCGCCCGTAAAGCTCGCACGGAGGCGGCTGCCGCTGGCGCCGCCCCCGTTGACTCTGAGGAGAAGGACGTGAAGATTCCCGTAGAGGCCGCAGACGATACCGAGGTCAATGAGGCCCCGGCCGCCGAGGCTGCCGAGAACCAGGTAGAGGATTCCAACAAGGAGGCGACGATGACCGAGGACGAGATGGTGGAAGCCGCTATCCGCGCCGGTGAGGAAGCCGCCGACAACGACTTTAAGCTCAAGTTCGAGCAGGCCCAAAAGGAGCTTGCCGACGTGCGCAATGAGCTCGATGCTGCGGCAGAGGCTCAGAAGGCCGCCGAGGAAAAGGCGAAGGACGCTACCGAGCGCACCGCTCGTCTGCAGGCCGACTGGGAGAACTTCCGTCGCCGCACCGCCAACGAGCGCATCGCCGAGCGCGAGCGCGCGACCGAGAAGCTTGTCACCGCGCTGTTGCCGGTGATCGACGATATCGAGCGCGCGATCGACCATGCCCGCAGCCAAGAGCTTTCCGACGACTTTAAGCAGTTCGTCGATGGCGTTGACGCGGTACATGCCAAGCTGCTCGATGTGTTTGCGCACGAGGGCGTTGAGCCCATCGATCCCAAGGGTGAGGCGTTCGATCCGCTCGAGCACCAGGCTGTGGGTCGCGTCGAGGACGCATCGCAGTACGACGAGACCGTCAACGACGTGTACCAGAAGGGCTACCGCATGGCGGATCGCATTCTGCGTTCCGCGATGGTGACGGTGACCTACGGTGGCGAGAAGCGCCCCGCACCGGAGCCCGAAGCGGCGCCCGAGGATGCTACGGCCGATACGGCCGAGAGCACCGAGGAGTAATTGAGAAGGGCCCCGGGGCAAAACCCGGGGCCCTTTCTGGCCAAGTGCCATGTGACAGCATGAGCCGCCGTCCGCAGGGACGGCGGATGTAACAGGAGAGGAGCTACGATGGCTGCAGGCAAAACCTTCTATGACATCCTGGGCGTATCCAAGAGCGCCTCCGACAAAGAGATCAAGAGCGCGTTTCGCAAGCTCGCGCAAAAATATCACCCCGATGCCGGCGGCGACGAGGCCAAGTTTAAGGAGATCAGCGAGGCCTACGAGACGCTTTCGGACGAGAAGAAACGTAAAGAGTACGATCAGATGCTCATGTTTGGCGGCATGCCGGGCGCGGGCGGCGCGTATGGCGGCGGCTACGGTGCCGGCGCGGGCGCCAGCGGCTGGGGCGATATCTTCGACAGCATCTTTAGCGGCAACGGCGCCTGGGGCAGCGATTGGGGCTCGGGCTTTGCCGGGGCCGCGGGTAATGCCGGTGCCGGCGCGGGCCGCAGCCGTGCTCGCAAGGGCGGCGACCTGTCGCTGACCGTCGATGTGACGGCCGAGGACGCGTTTCGCGGCGTGACGCACAAGGTCACCTACCGCATTCCCTCGACAGGCGAGCAGCAGACCATTACGGTCTCGGTGCCTGCGGGCGCGGTCGACGGCGGCAAGCTACGCTACAAGCGTCGCGGCGAGTATGGCGTTGCCGGCGGCGAGCGCGGCGACCTGGTCGTGACCACGCACGTGGAGGAGCACCCGCTGTTTAAGCGCAAGGGCGCCGATGTGACCATGGAGGTACCGGTCTCGGTCTACGAGGCGGCGCTCGGCTGTACGGTGGACGTGCCCACGCCCGGCGGGGCGACGGTTCGCCTGAAGGTGCCCGCGGGTACCCAGACGGGCAAGAAGTTCCGCTTTAAGGAGATGGGCGCGCCCGATGTTAAGCACCGTGGCCGCACGGGTGCGCTGCTCGTCGAGATCAAGGTGCAGGTCCCCACGAACCTGTCCGACGACGAGCGCGATGCCATGACCAAGCTGCGCGAGGCCGACACGCGCGACTATCGCGAGAAAGTCAACCGTTACAAGGCGACGTACTAGGGCGGTCGCGGCGCACGCCCACGCCCGCGGGCTTATGATGGACGATAACGAGACGGAAAGGGGTCAGGTAGCATGGCCGAGGACAATAGGAACAAACCGCTGTACATGATCAGCGTGGCGGCCGAGCTGACCGGCATGCATCCGCAGACTCTGCGCGTCTAC
>DBFOPE010000131.1:0-7528 GCA_048429085.1 Collinsella sp. | reverse complement strand
CAAATGCAATGGCTGGGATGGAGGGAGTCGAACCCCCATTGACGGAACCAGAATCCGCTGTCCTGCCATTAGACGACATCCCAATGACTGCATCGCTGCGCTCGGCTGTGCCTTTGCGCAAGAAAGAAATATACGGGAAGTTCTACGGTGACGCAAGCCCCATTTTTAACTTTTTTGAAAATCGGCCAATTTGCTCCGACCCATGAAGGACCTGTGAAGCCAGACCGCATGCAAGGGGCAAAATGCCGTAAGCGCACCGTAATTACCGTTGGCAGATTGCTGCATTCTGGTCGCCGTCAATAGTGACACAATCAGGATGCCAATTATCGCGCGGACATCGAGGCGACATGGATGAAGAGCTTGATTACCTATGGGAGACCCTGGGCCTCGAGATAACTGCCACCCCTTGGCCAGATCGGCACAAAATTCATCCCACGCTACGCCCCGCCATCACAGTCATGCAGGCAACGTATCGCGGCGCCTCATTTTTAATGATGCGAATGGCATGGCACGCGACGCTACCCGACCTCAAGCGAGTTCAGGCAAGCCTCGTGGAGCTATCCGGTATTCCCGTCGTGATTTCGGAGACCCATTTGGAGCAACGCCAACGCGACCGTTTGCAAGCACAGCGAATCCCGTTCATCTGCTCCAACATTCAGGCATACCTGCCCTTTATGGACGAAGAGTACTGGAGCGGCAAGCCCAACAAACAGGTAAAGATCTACGACCCGCATAAGTGGGCAAAGCTTGAGTACTGACCGGAGCGAACCTGCCGGCGGAAAGCGCAACCCAAAATCTACGCCCAAAACGGAACGCGCTTTCCGCAGCTGCTACAGTAGTACCTTGGTCCAGGCTGCTTCCTTAAAGCCTGGAATCGCAAAGTCATCGCCCACCAGCAGCGGGCGCTTAACCAGCATGCCGTCGGTCGCCAACAGCTCGTAACATTCCTGATCCGTCATTCCCGCGTCCAGGCGTGCCTTCAGGCCAAGCTCTCGATACTTCATGCCCGACGAGTTAAAGAAGCGACGCACCGGCAGCCCCGAACGCGCAATCCAGGCCGCAAGTTCCTCAGCCGAAGGATTGTCTGTAACAATATCGCGATCGACGTACTCAACCCCATGCTCGTCCAACCAGGCCTTGGCCTTTTTACACGTCGAGCATTTGGGATATTCAACAAACAGCACTGCCATGGGGATTCCCTTCTTAGAAAAGACAAGTGTCTGGCAGACAGCGCACCGATGGCCATCTGCGACCGATGCCGATATTGTAGCCAGCGCCGACGTACAGGCGGTCGCGGTTTTCCATCTTGAGGTTAACGTCTCGCATGGGCGCCAATGGGACAGGTCGCGCGCCGAGCCAGCGCGGCCGCCAGCAGCACCAACAGCATGGCGACAACGTAACCCGCGGCGTCAAAGCCTAAGTCGATAACGTCAAAATGACGGCCGGGAACAAAAATCTTATGCACCTGATCGCCGACGGAGCAAACGGCGCAAAAGGCCAGGACGGGCACACACCGCAATCGGGTGAGCGACATGCGTTTATCCAAGCACACCGCCGCCAACGAGGCAAACAGCCCAACAAAGAAGAACTCTACGGTATGGGCGACACGACGGATGTTGGTGCCCATCCACGTGCGGACGGGGACAAGCGGGTCGGGGTGGGCGACGGCAGCCGTTGAGCCCGCGTCCCCGACGGCATCTCCCGTCTGGGTCTCCCCCGCAGTCTCGGGCTGCGCACTGGCGCTTTGCCCCTCCACCACGTGCGCGGTAGACTCGCTGAGCGACGACGTCTGCTCCACGCTCTGCTCCGTCAGCATCCAAATACTTGCCAGCGTCGCGACAAGCAGGACAACCGATATCCATCCGACTATATGCTTCGCGCGCGCCAAGAGCTAACCTCCGTCTGTTATTGAGCAGCAGCGAGTGTACCCCCAAATGTCGCCGTCGCCATAGCGGAATCCCAAATGTTCAAAACAAGGCGCCAGATGGCTGCGGTCCCCTACTCCGTCTCGCGCATCCAGCGATCGAAGGTCCCCACGCACGCACCTAGGCGCTTTGCCGCCTGACTCCGGGTAATATTGCCCGCCTCATAGATATCGCGCACTCGTTCAAATTGCGGAGGGCACGGCTTGCGGGGTCGACCAAAACGCACGCCGCGCGCCCGCGCCGCCGCAATTCCCTCCGCCTGACGACGGTGGATGTTCTCTCGTTCCACCTGCGCCACATAGCTCAACAGCTGTAAAACGATATCGGCGATCAGCGTGCTGGTCACATCCGATCCGCCGCAATCTCTCGCACGCGTATCGAGCAACGGCATGTCCAGCACCACGATGGCGGCGCCGAGCTCTTTAGTTATGCGCCGCCATTCCTCGAGAATCTCGCTATAGTTGCGACCCAGCCGATCGATAGAAAGCACCACCAGCACGTCCCCATCCCTCAACGCGCACAACAGCTCACGATAGCGAGGGCGGTCGAAGTCCTTGCCGCTGGCGTGGTCGGCAAAAATGTTCTCCGGCTCCACGCCATAGGCGCTCAGCGCATCCAGCTGCCGATTCAGATTTTGGTCGCGCGAACTCACGCGCGCATATCCGTATGCCGTTGCCATGTCATCCCCGCTCTCTCGTGAACCTGCCAAAAAGGGACAGGTTTATTTTGGTAGGTTTTATCTCCCATATCGCAGGCGGAAGGGCAAACGAGCGCGCGGCAAGACAATCGAACAGCCGCATAAAAAAGGGGCGGCCCAAAAAGACCGCCCCATTCTCTACCAGCCACCAAGCCCCAGCTAGTGGATAAGCTTAAAGTCCAAATGTCCGCGAGTAGTGTTGACGCGCAGGACCTCGATAATCACGCGCTGCCCCAGCTCATAGCGGGTCCCCGTGTCGGCACCTGTGAGCGTGAGCGCGTCCTCGTCAAACTCGAACCACTCGTTGCCCAGGCTCTTAATCGAAACCAGGCCCTCGACCTGCGTCAGATCCAGGCGTACGAACAGGCCCATGCTGCTGACCCACGAGACTGTTCCGGCATAGCGCTCGCCCAGGCGATCCTCGTAGTACTGGGCAATCTTGATCTTTTGCGTCGCATGGCTGGCGGCATCGGCCGCACGCTCCGCATCGCTGCACGCACGGCAAATCTGCGGCAGAATGCGTGGCAGGGACTCGCGACCTTTACCGATGAGCCGCGGCGTGCGTACCAAGGCGTCCTTGCCGCTCAGCTGCTCATAGGCCAGCTGCAGCTTGAGTACGCGGTGCACCACCAGATCCGGGTAGCGGCGAATGGGGCTCGTAAAGTGGCAGTAGCACGGCGCAGCGAGCGCAAAGTGCCCCTCGTTGCGTGGCTTGTACAGTGCGCGCTGCATGCTGCGCAACAGCAGCGTGTTGACAAGCGGCGCGTTGGCCGTGCCAGCCGCGGCGTCAACCGCGGCCTGCAGCTCATCGGGACTTCCCAGGGCAATGCCCGCCGCACGGCGATCATCGATGATACCGAGCTGCGCCAGCGCCACAGCAGCACCATGCAGGCTGTCGGGGCTGGGGTCATCGTGCACGCGATAGCACGCCTCGATATCGCGGTCGGCCAGCCACTCCGCCACGCACTCGTTGGCCAGCAGCATGGCTTCCTCAATCAGCGACGTGGCACACGAGCGCTCACGGGCCACGATCTGCACGGGCACACCGTCCTCGTCCAACAGCGCACGGATCTCGGCCGTATCAAAGTCGACCGAACCGCGCGCGCGACGAATACGGCGGCGAAGCTCGGCGAGCTCGTTGGCAGCTACGAGGAAATCCCCCAGGTCAACGTTATAGCCGCGAGCGGCATCCTCGCACGCAAGCCCGCGCTCAAGCGCTTTCTCGCGCGAGGCTTCGGCCGCAGCGACATCCTCCGCAGCGCCCTCCAACACGGAATACTCAACTGCGCCGGCACGCACCAGCAGCGCCTCGGCGCCGTCATAGTCCATACGCACACGCGAACGAATCACGCTGGGATAGGGATCGTAATGGCGCACGCGGCCCTGCGCGTCGAGCTCGATGTCGACGGTAAACGCCAGGCGATCCTCATCGGGGCGCAGGGAACACAAGTCGCAGGACAGGCGCTCGGGCAGCATGGGAAGCACACGGTCGGCAAGGTAGACCGACGTCGTGCGATGGCGGGCCTCCAGGTCGATATGCCCGTCCCAGGCGACATAGTGCGAAACGTCGGCGATATGCACGCCCAGCTTATAGCCGCCCTCGGGCGTGCGCTCGAGCGAGATGGCATCATCAAAGTCGCGCGCATCAACCGGGTCGATGGTGATGACAAAGCGATCGCGCAGGTCACGACGAAGCGAGTCTTTGAGCGCTGCAGTCACATCGAGCGAAAGCGCCTCTGCCTCTGCCAACGCCGCCTCGGGATAGCTGTCGGTATAGCCATAGCGCGCCATAACATATTGGACGCCCAGATCGGGCGCATCGTCACCGCCGATGCGGCGCTCAAGAGTCACCGTGCCCGACTCCAAGCGCGTCGGGTAGGTCAGAATGCGCGCGACGACGACATCGCCAGGATGCACGCCCAGGCGCTCCGCCGAAGTGTCCTCGGGCAAAATAAAGAAATCGGCTTTGAGACGCGAATCGAGCGGCTCGATCACACCAAGCGGGCCGGCCGTCTGATACGTACCCACCACGCTGATGGCGGCACGCTCGATGACGCCCTCAATCACGGCACGACGATCCCCACGCGGTCCCGCCTTGATGCTTACGGCCACGGTATCGCCGTCCATAATCTCACGCTTACCGCGGCCCATGACCTTGTAATCGCCGTTGTCGGTCACGACATAAGCGCTGTGCTCATGGAGCTGCACGCGGCCAGCCATGCTCGGGCGACGCTCGCTGCGCACCGGCCCGCGTTTATTGCGTGCGCTACGCTTATGTTTGTTATTGCGCCCCATGGCGCCTCCTTACTATCGATAGCCGTTTACACCCCAAGAGTCTACCCAAATGATCCCCTGGGGACGGAGGAAAACGGATCACATAGATAGACCAGCGCCGCGATGATCCGTTTTCCTCCGTCCCCTAGGGATCAAAAAACGGGCCGCCCCTGGAAAGGGACGACCCGTTGCAAACGGCATATCCGCAGCGCCTACACGCGCAGATAACGGCGCATGGCGATGGCAGAGCCAAAGAGGCCGATGATCACGCCGACAAGAATCAGTGCGGCGTAGGTCACCAGATAGTACTGCATCGGCAGCGCAAACGACATCCAGCCAACACTCTCTTGCAGGCGCGGAACCAGCAGGTTGCGCAGCAACTCCAAAACACCGATGGAAAGCAGCGAGCCCAGAATGGCCTGAAGCACGCCCTCGGTAATGAACGGCCCGCGAATGAAGCCGTTGCTGGCGCCCACCAGGCGCATAATCGCAATCTCGCGACGACGCGCCGTAATGGACAGGCGAATCGTGTTGTTGATAAAGATGAACGCGATAAAGGTCAGCAGACCGACGAGCACCACGGCGGCGATACGGATGTAGTTGGTCACCTGGAACAGGCGGCTCACTTCCTCCTGGCCATACAGCACGTTCGCGTTGACGTCGCCGTCGTCCACGATCTTTTGGAAGTCGGCATTCTTCTTGAGCTTCTTGGCCGTGCTCTCGACCTGAGACGGATCGTCCATCTCAATCGCAAACGAGGCGGGCAGCGGGTTCTGGCCGTCGAGCGCACTCATGGTGGCGGCGACGTTGCCCGACATCTTGCTCGTGCACTCGGCCAGCGCGTCGTCCTTATCCTTATAGGTCACGGACTTGACGTTGCTCCACGTCTTGAGCTCGGCCTCAAAGGCCTGAACATCTGCCTGATCGGCGTCATCGCTAATAAAGGCATTGATGACAACCTGATCCTCGACGGTACCGATCACGGAGTTCAGCATCGCGGAACCCATAATGAACAGGCCGATGATAAACAGCGAAAGGAAGATCGTGATGACGGCGCCGAGCGAGGTGGTCCAGTTACGGAAGAAGTGGCTGATAGCCTCTTTGAGCGAATAGCCCACGTTAGTTGGTGCCATAGTTGCCGTAACCTCCCCTCTCCTGGTCGCGGATTACGTGGCCGCCCTCGAGGGCGATCACGCGACGGTGCATGCTATCGACCATCTCGCGGTCGTGCGTGGCGACGATCACGGTGGTGCCGGTACGGTTAATGCGCTCGAGCAGCTTCATAATGCCCAGCGAAATCGCGGGGTCGAGGTTGCCCGTGGGCTCGTCGCAGATAAGCAGCGGCGGACGGTTGACCATAGCGCGGGCAACGGCGACACGCTGCTGCTCGCCACCGGACAGCTGATCGGGCAGAGAGTCCATCTGATCGGCCAGACCGACCAGGCGAAGCACCTCGGGCACCTGGCTGCGAATGACGCCCTTGGGCTTGCCGATGCACTGCAGGGCAAACGCCACGTTTTCGTAGGCGGTCTTCTGCGGCAGGAGCTTAAAGTCCTGGAACACGGCACCGATCTGGCGACGCAAGAACGGAACTTTGCGATTCTTGATCTTCATGAGGTCCTGGCCGGCGACCAAAATGCGGCCGCTCGTCGGCTTGACGTCGCGGTTGAGCGTCGACAGCAGCGTGGTCTTACCCGAGCCGGAGTGACCGACCAGGAAGACAAACTCACCAGGATAGATCTCGATGTTGATGTCGTCGAGCGCGGGCTTGTTGGGCTGTGCCGGGTAGATTTTGGTGACGTGCTCCATGAGGATGACGGGCTCGACACCGGCCTGCTTGGCCATCTTCTTGCGGCTGGCCTGCGGATCGATGGGCGCAAACACCGACGTAAAGTCGGGATTGTTGAGCGCATTGTCGAGGCTTGCGACCTCGGCGGCCTGATCGCTCTCGACTACGGGAGCCGCGGGCTGCGTAGGATCGGGAATACCGGCAAAAAGACCGGACTGCGCAGGCTGTGGCGCCGGAGTCGCAGGAGCCATGGGATCGGGAATACCGGCCATGACAGGCTGCGGCGCGACAGCGTCCGCCTGGGGCTGATCCACGCGAGCGGTCACCTTCTGCACGGGCTCAAAACCCGCGGCCTCGGAAAGCTCGACATCATTGGTGGGATTGTAGGCAAAGGGATCTGATGCCGGCTGTGCCTGATCTGCCGGCTGTGCGGGGATCGGGCTAAACAGCTGATCCTCTGAATCCGGGGTGGCGAAACGAGTGCCCGCGGCGCCTGGCTGCGTCTTGGGGGCGTCATCGCCCGCACCGGAGGTACGGAAGTGGTTACCCACTGGTGCTCCTTATCGTCGTGCGTTTAAACTACATGAGCGCTTTGTATTTTAGCAGCATTAGCTTTGCTGCACATAAGAAGCATGGCGGGGTTTTGGTCTCACCGGCCGCGCACAGGGTTACCTCCCAAATCTTTCCGCAGGACGGAGGAGTCCCCGCAGCGCGAAGCGCACAGCGGGGACTCCGACATGTCCGAGGACGATTTGGGAGGTAACCCTGTGCGCGGCCGGTGAGACCAAAACCCCGCCATGCTTCTTATGTGCAGCAAAGCTAATGCTGCTAAAATACAAAGCG
>DBFOPE010000130.1:0-4335 GCA_048429085.1 Collinsella sp. | reverse complement strand
GCTTCGGCCTTCATCATCTCAGGGTTCCGTCGTATTCAACCATGGCGGGTCGCTTTGACAGGCGCCCTGCGGCCGTCTTATAGACCTCGGAACGGTCGCGCCGCCCTATTGCCACGATCTCGGCAATCTCAACCGTTCCGTCCTCCCGGATTCGAAAAACCATTCGAAGTCCTGCATTCCGCCATTTGATCTTTTTGCAGCCGGCAAGCTCGCCATGGAGCGGCGTTCCGATTTCATCAGCGCGCGTCTTTAATTTCGCGACTGCAATACGGACGAGTATTCGCTGAGATCCATCAAGTTTTTGATATTCCTTCTCAACGTCTCGATTCAAAAAGCCGACGACAAAATGCCCACTCATTCGAAAAGATCCTCATCGGGGATCGCGTCCGGATCCGTCGACTCAAACTCCGCGAGCTCCTCGGTAGTTAGGGCGTCCTCAAACGGAACAAATTCATGCGGGCCATGCTTGACTCGACCCGCAGCGATGCGATTTATCTCAAGTTCGTGCAGATACTGCAGTGCGCCGTACATTTCCTCATAGGCGGCATAGTCGATAATCACGGTATCGATATCGTTATGATCGGCAATGAACTGTGGTGCGCGTTTTGCGCGTTTACGAATGGCAGATAAAGACTTGCTTGCTTCGGTAGCCGAAACAACCTGGTCTTTTGTAAACACCGGTTTTTCCAGAACAAGCGGGGACATTTTGACCTCCAAAAAATAATCTGGATTATATTTCAAAGTATACTTCAAAATATAATCCAGACTTTTATTCGAAAGAAAAAGCCCTATCGATTCTCGATACTACCGATGTTTTTGAGCTCGATGGAGATGAGGCCGTTGGGCTCGTTGACGAACTCAATGTACTCGGAGTTCGAGCCCATCTCGGCGGGGAAGCTGATCTCGATACCTGTGTCGGTACGAATCTTGTGATTGCGTACGGCCGCGCGTTCGACCTGCTTGCGCTCCACGGGCACGCGCTCAGGCACCTTCTCCTCGGTCAGTGCCGCGCGCACGCTCTCCTTGATAACCGGTTCGTCCTCAAAGACCTCATCGACGATATCCCAAGGCGGCAGCTCCTCGTCATCCTCAACCTTCTCGGCAACGGCAGCCTTAACCTTAGCGAGCGCTACAGCCGTGTTGGCACCGTGCTCCTCGGCGACTTCCTCGACCACACGCGTCACGGTGTCGATGACCTCCTTGCCCGATACGCCCGTGTCGCACTGCAGCAGGCCATCGGGGATAAGCATACGGTCCTCGCCGGCAATCTTGCGCTTCTTGTCCACGTAGCCGATCTCCATGGTGCTTGCGCGCACGATGGCATAGCTCGGCACCTTTTGCGAGGGGTTCGGCAGAATGGCGTAGTGGCGCGCGATGTCGTTGCGCACCTCCCCCTCCTCGCGGCCCACTTCGTGCATAAAAGCCTGCTTGGAGCCCAGCAGCATCACGGCAAACCAGCGGGCATCCTCATCGTCGTCAAAATCGGCCACGAGCACGTCGGTGGACTCGGCTTTCTCGGCTTTGGTGAGCTCGGAAGAGATAAACTCCGCAATCTGCTGCGACAGGTCCACGAACTCGCGCTCGCCAAAGAAATAGCCCTTGAGCTCGCCGCCAAACGCAGAGTTCTCGGCAAACGTGGCGCGTTTATTGTCGGCCGAGGTGCGTGCACGGCGCAGATGCGTGGTTACGAAATTGCGCACGGTACGGCTTTCGGTATCGAGCTCGCGCTGGCTCATAACGTTGACGGCAGAGTCAAAGTCCAGGATATGCAGAATCGCGTGATTGATTTTCATATACGGCATTCCGTTCTAGATCGATTTCGGCACGAACCAGTATAGCGGTCGAGCCCGCCCCAGGCGCATCGAAGATTGGTGCATCGGGGACAGGTTGCTTTGCACCAATGGCTAGCGCAGGAGCTCGGACTGCCAAGCCTCGAGCTGTTCTGCCAAACTCTTGCCGGCGGCGGGCATGTCGATCTGGGGTCGTTTGGGCAGCAGTGCGCATTTAAGGATTGCCACGATGGTCTGCGAGACAAAGCGTCGCGTATCCTTGTCAAACCCTTGCGCAGCCTGGAGCATCACGGGCAGGCTCTCGCGCAGATTCCCAGCGATATCCGCAAACCGCTCAGCACCCGTAGCCTCAAACACGGAGAACAACGCATCTACAAAACGCTCGCGCTCGCTAGGCGAAACTGCAAGCAGCATCTCGCGAATGGAGCCATCAACGTATCGAGCACCGGCGGACAGGCGCTCACAGTACACGAAGTCGCGACCATCAACCACCCAGCTAAAGGGATTGTGCTGCAGCAGGCTGAACTCGGTGCTCTCAACGATGGCATAGTCCTCCTGCGTCTCGAACATCATGCCAAAGATCGACGACCGAGGTAGCGTCTTGTCGATTCGACCGGAAAGATCGGCAAAGGCGTTGCCGTTCAGAAACTCCTCGACGAAACCCGGACCATCATGGGAATACGCCCGTTCGATTCGCGCACGGGTGACATCGGAGCACATCGCCGCACCGTACACCGCAAGGTTTCCACCCTTGGAATGACCTCCGCACAAAAGCGGCCCGTCAATCGCATCCGCCGCCTCGTCCACATAACACGCCGCGGATTCCTGGGCCGGCACAGGATACCGGAACGCCATGTTAAAGTCCTCTTTCCAGCCCACAATCGTGCTGTCGGTCCCCCGGAAGGAAAGATAGCTAAACCCCGCCGGAAACCGGAACGCCATGGCTGCAAACTGCTCTGTCGCCACCACATCGCTCACGGCACGATAGCCGCAAACGTGCACGCCACGGTAGCGAGGGCTTGCTGCCACGGCCTCCAACAAGGCCCTGCTCCCCTCTGGATCCCACAAGTCGTCAATCATGTCCCGGTAGCACTCGGCACGCAACAGCTCGCGTACGTCTAGGCCCTGCCAGCTCGTCAGCTCCGCCATATCACCCGGCAAACGCAAATAGGACAACCACGCAAAGACGAGGCTATCCACCGCGCAGAACGGCCTCTCCTCAAACGGATCAAACGCCGTCTGGGCATAGGTTAAAAAATTAGGCGAATCCGACATGGCCCTCCCATCAACTATGGTGCATTGGGGCAACTATGGTGCATTGGGGTCAGGTTACTTTGTACCAAAAAGGCGCCCGAGCCGTGTGGACCCGGACGCCTTCATTGTAGCTTTTCGCTCTAGCGAGCTTGATTTAGCAGGAAAAATCGACGCTGTCGATGATGTCCTTGAGAGCCTTGGCGGAGACGGTGAGCTCATGCTGCTCGTCATCGTTCAGCGGCACGGGGACGCGGCAGACAACGCCGTCGCGGCCAACGACGGTCGGCATGGAGATGGCAAGATCGGACAGACCATACTCGCCCACCATGAGCGAGGAGACAGGCAGAACGGTCTGCTCATCGCGCATGACGGCGGTGCAGATACGCTTGACGGCCATGGCGACGCCATAGTAGGTGGCGTGCTTCTTCTCGATGATGGTGTAGGCGGAGTTCTTGACGTCCTCGGCAATACGCTTCTCGGCGGCTTCGTGCTCCAGGTGGCCGTGAAGCTCGCAGAAGGTGTTCAGCGGAACGCCGGCAACCTGAGCGCTGGACCAAGCGACAAACTCGGAGTCGCCGTGCTCACCCATGACATAGGCCTGAACGTCGCGCGGGTCAACCTCGACGTGGGCACCAAGCATCTGCTGCAGGCGACCGGTGTCGAGCACGGTACCGGAGCCGATGACATGGCCCTCGGGCAGGCCGGACATCTTGATGGCGGCATAGGTCAGAACATCGACCGGGTTGGAGACGATGAGCAGAATGCCGTCAAAGCCGGACTTCTTAATCTCGGGGATAATGGACTTAAAGATGTTGACGTTCTTGTTGACCAGGTCCAGGCGGGTCTCACCGGGCTTCTGGGCAGCGCCAGCGGTGACGACGATCATGGCGGCGTCGGCGACATCGGAATAATCGCCGGCGTAGATCTTCATCGGCTCGGCAAACGTCATGCCGTGCGCGATATCCAGGGCCTCGCCCTCGGCGCGGTTCTTGTCCACGTCGATGAGGACCATCTCAGAGAACAGACCACTCTGCATCAGCGCGAACGCCGAAGACGAACCGACGAAACCGCAGCCGACAATAGCGACCTTCTTCTCGTTAACCATTAGAAACTCCCATCTCTCTCCACAAACAAGCCGCCCGGGAACGACCCGAGCGGCTTGCCGTAATCCCAATACATCCAATCGGGACTTTGATTATGCTCCTATTCGCAGCCAAAAATCGACCGTTTACCGAAATTGTTTGCAGAATTCGTAAAATAACTGCACGAAATCGGTTTCGAGCTATTGACG
>DBFOPE010000129.1:0-4329 GCA_048429085.1 Collinsella sp. | reverse complement strand
CAGCTTGGTAGCGCACTTGACTGGGGGTCAAGGGGTCGCTGGTTCGAATCCAGTCGTCCCGACCAGAAGTTTGCAGGTCAGGCACCTAGTGCCTGACCTTTTTTGTTTTAAGCAATTGCTTAATTTTGATTAAGCAACAGGGTGCCAAAAAACTACCTGCGCGATAATCGCCTTTTGCGGCTACTTGCGCGTTTTGCACACGCTTGGGCCGATTTATTAACGCGATATGAATCTACATACGCGTAGCTGGTATACAGTCGAGTACAGACTGTATTTATCGCGGCGATTTACACAGATATAGCGACTGTAACGAACAAGCGTGTCGCTGTATTTATTCCAGTAGCTCACTTGACCGGTGGACAAGTGAGCGATTGCAACGATATGCCAACCAGGATGGGCTCCATACGAGGACGCCGCAGGGGTAATGGCGGGGGAGTGCAGCAGGCGCTCTGAGAGCCGCTGTATGACCCCATTTCTCCTCAAACCGACAACCTGTGCCACAAACATCAAACCGTTCGAGTAACCGCCAAAAGAAAAGCCCGCACAGGCCGTGCGGGCTTAACAGATGAATCTAGAAGCACCAAGCTGGGCAGACGCGATTCGAGTTCGTCGCGCCGTAGTTGTACGACGGATCGCCGTTGCTGTTGACATAGAGGAAGAGCGCAGAGGCGCTCGGATTTAAGGAACGCTCCCACCAAGCGACGCCAACACTCAGGCAATCGTTACCCGAATAATTGTTCGTCACCTTACCCTTGAAGGCCTCGTACTGAGTTTCTTCGTTTCCGATTCAAGAATAACCAGACCAGCCGCTATAAGGGGTCTCGACGATTTCGGAATAACTGAGCATGAACAGCTTGTCCGAGGTCGCCGTCACGGCGGCATTCTTGTCGGTTCCATCAACGTTGTTCGTCAGCTTCCTGACCGGCTTCACCTTGGATTGGAAATCGGAGGGCATCAGGTTCCAGATCTCGCCGGAGTTCATCTTCGCGCGGAGTTCCGACTTCTCCCAGCCACCGGCATTGGTGTTGGTGGCGTTCACGCGAGATTTGATACCCGTCGAGGTGGTGAGGAACGTCAGGCCCGCCTTGCCGCTACCATCGGCCAAGTCATCGTGGTTGATGCCGATAATCTTGTACTTGAGCGTCTGACCATCGGTGAGCTTCATCGAGAACTTCGTCCCTGCATTCATCGCGGCCTCCGCCTTGCGAAGGCGGACGATGCCTCGCCCTTCGCGGCGATGTCCTCGGCCACGGCCTTCTGCTCTTCGAGGGTCCAGTCCTTCGCGTCCTTGGCGATAGCCGCCTGGACGGCCGCGGAATCGGTACCTGCAGACCCTCCGCCGGATGCGCCTCCCTCGACGCCGCCAACCGTCCCATTGTTCACCGTGTTGCCGACCAGGTTGAACTGGTTGCGGATGGCTCCGGCCACGCCGGGTCCCGCGAACACGATCACCAGGCCGATGACCGAGATGATCAGGACGTACTCGATGATTCCTTGGCCTCGGAGGCGGATACCTCTAGGAGATACCCCCCCCCGGAGGTTCTGCGCCGCTGCATGCATATGCGACACTCCCTTCGCTCAGGGTGAATAGAAACGAGCTGAGCGTAGGGTTATCGCGGGAATCTGTCTTTATCTTGCCGTTGCGGCAACGGGGCTATTGCCATGCCTTGGGAAGGATTACGCCGGGGGCGTTCTTGTTGGAGTCGCTATGCAGTGTATTCGGGCCGATGTTCCAGTCGGAACAATCCAGATGGAGACTCCGGCGCCGCTCGGACATTCCCGTTAAGTCATATACAGCACTGAAATCGCACTTGGCACCGAGACCAGTTACGTCCACATCCGCGTCCGGAACGAATCGAAGCGGCATCCCGTTTCAAAACGTATGCGTTTCACCATGAGAGATGGATCTGTCATGAGCTGGAAACCGAGAAAATGCGTTATCGCCTTACTGACTTTGGCGACTCTGACGTGTTTCGCCGCCTTAATCGCCGTCAATATCAAACCGCAACACAATGCTTATCCCTCATCTTTGTCCATTAAAATGGGCCAGGATTTCAGCCTCGGCCGAAACGTCAATTATTTTGACAAGCTAAAACCTAATGAGGAAAACATCTTGATGTTCTGGGCATCGTGGTGTCAGCACTGCGAATCTCTCATAGAAGATATGCAACAACTTGATAATTTCGCAGCCTTAAGGAAGAACCTTTTCACTGTTTCCGAGGACAGCACAATTGAAGAAGCCTCGGTCCATGAAGGAGACTTTCCCATATACATAGATTAAGATAATACCGTGTATGACCAATATGAACTTGAGCATATTCCGTCCGTATTCATACTGGATGATCAAGGAAACATCATCGGCTTATCCGAAGGAGAGGAAGAACCTCTTGCCTTATTAAAGAAATACGCCGAATACAACGGATATAAAGCAGAAGGAGGCGACATCGAGTAACTATCAAAGGCCAGATTAAGGAGCCGGCCATGAAGAAATGCCTACCCACCATCGTCTCAGCAACTCTTTGCCCCTCCCTTGTCATGACACCATTTGTACCCGTTGCGGCAGCCCATGCCGACGAGGGATCTCCCGCCGAGAGCAGCGATATCTACGTCGGAGTCAATTACGACGAAAATTACGATATATCCCTTTTTTGAGCGCGGGCGCTGCGCGGATTCATATTCCAAGGCGTGGTGCGATTCTCACGGATCTGCAAATAACCGCCCCGCCCCTCACAAGGTCAAGCTGAACGCGAAGGAGGAGGCTTGCCTGCGCGATCTCTAGCTTGTTGGCACCGCTGAAGTTATCGCCGGTCTCGTGACAACCGGTCCTAGCGGCGGCTTTTTTGCAACCGCAATGACATCGTACCGACTTTTCATTTGCATGTTCTGAAAGGAAGTTGCCATGTTGTCGCAAAATCAATCGAGATACTTGAACACAATCGGCTTTGCCCTGCTTGCATTACTCTTTGCTAGCGACCTTTTGCTGAAACCGCCCAAGGAACTCGTTTTGCTTGCCATAGACTGCATTTCCGCCCTTTACTTTACGGCAACCCTAATCGTCGGACTAAAGGAGAGGAAAAAAGGCGCAGTCGTTGCGTCCGCCGTAGGCGTGATCACAGCCATTGCATCATTCTTTATCTGACACATTGGTGATTTAGGGGCGATATCGTAGGAATACGACCGGGAGAGTCGGGACCAGATTGCCCGGGTTGCCCGGTCGGCTCGCGCGACGGCGCGGCGGTTCCACAGAAAGCTCTCCCGACTTCACGCCGTTTCTGATCGCATTGTAGACAGTCATCTCGTCTTCGCAGTCGGCGAGCACGCGGTGTGCGTCGTCGATTTGGATGTCCAGTAAATCTCGAAGGTCCTCCATGCACCAGCGTCCGAGATTTGGCCATGCGCGTTGCGCGAGCTGATAAGTGTCGATTGCGATGTTGTGGTTAAAGTCCAGGCCAAAGCCGTCCCAGGCAGAACAGCTTTGTTTCCTTGATTATCACCTTCATCCGGACACTTCCCGCATTCATCCGTGTGTGTACGGATGAATGCGGGGTTCAATACCCCGGCGGCCTAATCGGCAGACCGCCGGGAACTCTCACTCCTCGATAAAAGCCGGCACTCGGTTAGTCCTGCGCATCTTGAAATCGCCGGTCTCGTGGGAGACGTAGAGAATACCGTCCATCCCATCTCGCGATGCATATGAAAGGTGAACAGAACCGCAATCCGCTCCATCATTGTCGAGAAGATCGAACGAATTCGGATCGCTCGTTGCGGCCAAACGACCACTCATACAAGAGCCATCGTCATTACAGATTTGCCATTCCATATCTTCGCCTGCAAGAATCGCCATAGACGGCCTGGTCGCGCCATCGTTGACATACATCCCGTCTATGCCAAACCCATTTTCAGCGCCATCGATGAACGACTGCTCGGACCTATACCTCGCAAATGATGCACATAGCACCATTGCAAGACAAAGTACAAAGCCAACAATCGCTATCTTTGCATAGCTCTTGCCTATCATGTCATTCACCTCCTTCGTATGTATCGAGGTATTCCTGCTTGAGCGTCTGCGAGGACGACTTGATCTTTTCCACGAGCGTGCCGGCTTCGATGAAGTAGAACGAGTTGGTAAGGTCTGCCAGGTCGTCGAGTAGATGGCTTGAAATGAGCACGCTGCGTCCCCGCGCCACTTCGCTGCGCATCGCGTCGCAGGAGGTTTTCCGTTTTCCCGGATCGAGGCCGTTCAGCGGTTCATCGAGGATGAGGTACGGGCAATCGGTCGCTATCGCCATGGCAAGCTTTACCTGCTGCTTCATTCCTGTCGAGAGTTTA
>DBFOPE010000128.1:0-3825 GCA_048429085.1 Collinsella sp. | reverse complement strand
GACCCCTTTCGAACTACGGGGCCCCGATTGCTAGGACCTACAGAAGGGTGCGACAAGCACACAACGTTTAGGAACACTCGGGAGCCGACAGATACTAATGTGACGCTTATGCAATCACGTTCGTATAGGTTACGGGGAAATCATTTCGATTTCAAGCGTGAACTGCGATTTTTTACTCGTATGGAGACTTTTTCGCAATCTTGTGGACGACCGTCTCCATAAGTTGACGATAGGCAGCTAGGCATACGGCTTTGGGGTAAAGTATCCGGAGCCAACGATTCTGGAACGATTTTTCGAGAAAGGTGCCCGCGTGCTCAAAGCAGTCGTTTTCGATATGGACGAGACGCTTCTTAGCATCAACCTCAACGCGTTCATCCTTCGCTATTTTAAGGATGTCTCGTCGATGCTCGCGGATATCGGGCGCCGCAGCCGCGGTGGCACGATGGCACGCCTCGGCACCATCCTGGTCGACCTCAACGCCAACCGTCGAAGCGGCACGGACAACCGCACCAATCTTGAGTTTTACCGCACCGAGGTCGAGCGCCGATGCGGCATCTGCCTCTCCGATCCCCTCATCTACGAGGCGTTTACCTACTACGACCGCGAAGTTCTTCCGTACAAGAACGACGATCTCATCAACGCCCACGCCATGCCGGGCGCACACGCCGCGCTTCAGGCCGTGCAGGACGCAGGGCTGCGCTGCGCGCTCTTTACCAACCCCAGCTTTCCCCAGGGGGCCATCGAATGCCGCATGGGCTGGGGCGATCTGGCCGACGCCCCCTTTGAGCTCGTCACGCACATGGGAAACACCACCCGTTGCAAGCCCGATGCCACCTACTATCTAGAGCAGCTTCAGGTGATGGGACTCGAGCCGCACGAGGTCCTTATGGTGGGCAACGATCCCAAGCGCGACTTCCCCAGCCCCGCCTGCGGCATTCAAACTGCCTATGTTGGCCAGGGAAAACCCGGCCGAGCCACCTGGCACGGAACCATGGAAGACTTCGCCCGCGACTTTAACGCCGTAATCGAAGCCTTCTACGAACACCAAGTAGCCGACGAACTGTCCTAACAGACCTGGGTTTTGCCGATCATGATGTTGAGGATCTCGACGTCGGTATCTTTCATGCCCACACGTCCCACATAGCCCATGCTGGCGATCGTCTGCTCAACGGTATCTTGGATCAGGCCCTCACCGGCACGGAAGCCGCGGCCCTGCATGGCCATATCGTGGCCCAGAATCGCCGCATCAACGGCAGCGGAAATCTTGGCGGCGCAGCTCGCCTTGGCGCCATCGCACACGATGCCGCCAACGTTGCCGAGCGTGTTCGAGACCGTCGCGCCAATCTGCTCGCGCGTGCCACCACACAGCCAGGTAATCGCGGCACCAGCACCGCATGCGGCGCAAATAGCACCGCAAAACGCCGAGAGTGCACCAATATAGCTCTTGATATGCACGGCGATAAGATCGGACAGCATCACGGCGCGCACCAGGCGATCGTGGTCGCAGCGCAGGTACTCGGCATACTCCATAACGGGCAATGCACAGGTAATGCCCTGGTTGCCCGAGCCGCACACAATGGCGACCGGCAGCGCGCAGCCGTTCATGCGGGCGTCGGACCCGGCGGCTGCACGGGCACGGGCACGGCAGGCGACGTCATCGGCACGAGCACCCAGCAGCGTACGGCCCACCTCGGCACCCCAAGCGTGCGCCAGGCCCTCGGCGCTGATCGCGCCATTCAGCTCAATCTGACGCTCAACGGCAGCGCGGGCGCCATCGATGTCGCCGTCCTCGATAAAGTCGATGATGGACTCAATCGACATGGGCGTGTCGGCGCTATCTGCCGCACGCTCGGCCACCACGCGCTCTGCGCAGGCGGCACACTCCCCCGCCGACTTGCCGCATACCGGAATACCGTCGAGCGTATGGCACGTGACATTGGTGTGGTGGTCGGTAATCTCGACGACCGCTGTATGGCCCTCGGCTGTGGCAGTCACCTTGATGTAGAGGTTGGGCACGCCCTCGACAAGTGACACATCGCAGTAGCCGGCGTCGGCGAGGAGCTCGGTCACGCGAGCACGGTCTTCATCGTCAACGCTCTCGAGCACCTCGAGCGCGCTCTTGGCGTCGCCGCCCACGGCACCCAGCACGGCCGCCGCCTCAATACCGTGCATGCCGCCCGAGTTGGGCACGGTCACGCTCTTAACGTTCTTGATGATGTTGCCCGAGCAGGCAACATCCATATGATCGGGTTCGCAACCGAGCGTCTGGCTCGCCAACGCCGCTGCATAGGCAACGGCAATGGGCTCGGTGCAGCCGAGCGCACAGACAAGCTCGCGGTTCAAAACATCGCAAAACGAGGTATCACGAAGGGAATCGGCAGGCATAGGTATCTCCTACTTGTATAACGGGCTGGGCTCTCAAAAATAGCTAGCTCTTTTATTTGATAACAATGCATCAAAAACCGCAACCATGGTTCCGGCGGACGGCGCTCAAGCACAAATTGGCGGCATTATTCATGAGAAGCTGGTCTTGTTGCATGCTAAAGCGTTTGACCAAAAAACGCCCGAGCGTTTACGCAAAAGTCGCGCTATCATGCAGTCGAAAGCGGTAAACACCTTTAGCATTTGCGCCGCACAGAACAGAGAGGAACCATCTATGAAGATCGGTATCGGTAACGACCACGCCGCCGTCGAGCTCAAGAACATCATCTCCGAGCACCTGAAGGAGCGCGGCTGCGAGGTCGTGAACTTTGGCACCGACACCTCCGAGAGCTTTGACTACCCCATCGCCGGCTACAAGGTGGGTAAGGCCGTTGCCAACGGCGAAGTCGACCTGGGCATCCTCATCTGTGGCACCGGTGTCGGAATTAGCCTGGCTGCCAACAAGGTCGAGGGTGTACGCGCCGTCGTGTGCTCCGAACCCTTCAGCGCCAAGCTCTCGCGCATGCACAACAATACCAACGTGCTCGCCTTTGGCGCCCGCGTCGTGGGCTCTGAGCTCGCCAAGATGATCGTCGACGAGTGGCTCGACGCCGAGTTTGAGGGCGGCCGCCACGAGCGTCGCGTCAATCTCCTCAACGAGATCGACCACACGCGCGGCCTCAAGGTCGTCGACGAGGCCTAAACTACTCAGCGCCACAAGCTAACAGCAGGGGCCCGCTCGGAACACACGTCCGAGCGGGCCCCTTCATAGATCTTGGAATATAAAGGGCGCCACGGATGGAGTTCCGCGGCGCCCAAGCCACACGCTAACAGCTTTAAGGAGTCAAAGCTGGTTTAGCCAAAGAAGCGCTTGATCTCGATCTCGGCGTTCTCCAGGCAGTCGGAGCCGTGGATCACGTTGGCGTTGACATCGACAGCGAAGTCGCCGCGGATGGTGCCGGGGGCAGCATCAAGCGGGTTGGTAGCGCCCATAAGGGTGCGCATCTTGGAGACAGCGGAGAGACCGGAAACGACCATCTTGACGACCGGACCGCTCGTCATAAAGTCACAGAGACCGCCAAAGAAGGGCTTGTCGGCCAGATGGGCGTAGTGCTCCTCAACGGTAGCGCGCTCGAGCGTGGTCATCTCCATGCGCTCGATGACAAGGCCGCTGCGCTCAATGCGAGCAACGATCTCGCCGATCTTGCGATCGCGCACCGCGTCGGGCTTAATCATGATGAAGGTCTTCTCGATAGCCATAAGGTAGCCTTTCAAGTAGGTTCGCGCGTGCCCAAGTCCCATTCCGGCACCCGCCTGGACTGCATCGTAACAGAGTTTTAGCTGCAGTTAAACAAAAAGCTGTTTATTGAAACGTTGCAATTTATTGAAGCGTTCCATATGTGT
>DBFOPE010000127.1:0-2866 GCA_048429085.1 Collinsella sp. | reverse complement strand
CAGCCACACTCGGGCACTTGGAACGGGGGAAACGGCGGTCGACGAAACTGGAGAGGAGGTATTACGAGCTCCTGTGCGAATTGGAGAGAACGCTCCCGCAAACTGCCTCTTGACAACTTATAGGAGCGTCGGTTTTGTTTTTGCGATTTTCTGTATGGTCGGAGATTCGCTATCCAGCCCCGTAATCCGGCATAGTTTTGTTCGCGACGGCACAACCGCGCGTTTAAGCGCGGGGCAGGTGGGGCATTTTTGCCCCACCGGCCCCGTCTTCGCGCTACTCCGGCTTGGTTTCTACCGTGGGAGTCTTGTCCGCCGCGACTGGGGTGCGGGCGGTGTCCATAGTCAGGCAGTGTTTGGGGCAGCTCTCGATGCACTCGCCGCACACCACGCAAGCGTACGGATCGATCGACCAGGTACCGCCCTTGCGATCGACCGAGAGTGCGCCCGCCGGGCAACGGCGCGCGCACATGCCGCAGCAGATGCACACGTCCATGTCGTTGACGATATGTCCGCGCAGACGCTCGGGTGCCGCGAGCTTCTCCTGCGGATAGCACACCGTTACCGGCTGCTTGACCATAGAACCCAAGGCCGTCTTGGCAAATGTCAGTAAACTCATGCCGCGCCTACCTTTCCGTGCAGCTAATGCAGGGGTCAATGGTCAGGATAATCATGGGCACGTTGGCAAGGAGCACACCCTGCAGCGCATGTGTCAGACCCGCCAGGTTCTGCGACGTCGGCGTGCGCACGCGAAAACGGTCCAGATTCTTGGTGCCGTTGCCGCGCACATAGTAGTACGCCTCGCCGCGCGGCTGCTCAATCACAACCTCGCCGCGCGCGCCGTCGGCCGGCGTGAGCTTGGTACGCCCGCCGATACCGTCGTGCGGAATCTTGCCGATAAGCTCCTTGATAATGTCCATAGCCTGCGTAACCTCGGCACAACGCACCTGGCAGCGGGCATAACAGTCGCCATCGGTGGCAACAATCGGCTCAAACGCAACCAAGTCCGCATAGGCACCGTCACCGAACATGCGCACGTCATAATCCACGCCCGAGGCGCGACCGAACGGGCCGACCATCGACAGATCCAGCGCGTCCTTCTTGCTGATCACGCCCACGCCATGCAGGCGCTCGCCGCAGCTATTGTCGTCCAAAAATGTATGCACCACGGCCTCGTAGTCAGGGCGCATAGCGTCGAGCGTCTGGACAATACCCGCCAGCTCGGAATCCTCAATGTCGTGCTTAAGGCCGCCGATCTCGTTAATCGAAAGGATCACGCGTCCGCCGCAAGTGCTCTCGAAAATCTTGAGAATCTGCTCGCGCAGGGTCCATGACCGATAGAACAGCGCCTCGAAGCCAAAGGCGTCGGCAAGCAGGCCCAGCCACAGCAGATGCGAGTGGATGCGCGAAAGCTCGTGCAAAATGGTGCGGATATACTGCACGCGGCCGGGCACCTCGATGCCGAGCATGCGCTCGCAGGCGCTGGCATAGCCGTAGCTGTGGCCCACGGCGCAGATGCCGCAGATGCGCTCGGCGATGTAGCCAAACTGGTGCATGTCGCGCTTTTCGGTGAGCTTCTCGAGTCCGCGGTGCACAAAACCGATCTGCGGAATTGCCTCGATGACGCGGTCGTCCTCGATCACCAGGTCCAGATGAAGCGGCTCGGGCAGCACCGGGTGCTGCGGACCAAACGGAATGACGGAGCGATGTGCCATGGGCCTTACGCCTCCTTTTTCTGCTTGTCGCGGGCGGCCTTGGCGGCAAGCGCCGCGCGGACCTTGGCCGCTTTCTCGGGATCCATGGCAGCGAGCTTTGCCTCCATCTCGGCAGCCTTGAGCGCGGCCTTGGCAGCGGCATCGTCATGCTGGGCATCGGAGCCGGCAGCCGCAGCGGGCTGAGCGACGGCAGCGCCCGCAGTGCCCTCCTCTGCAGCAGCCGCAGCGGCGGCCTTTTCGGCCGCGGCCTTGCGCGCCTTGGCCTCGGCAGCGGCACGGACCTTCATGGCTTTCTCGCGCGCGGCCTTCACCTCGGGCGTGATGACGCTCATGGGCTCGGCAGTCGAAACCTGGTAGAAAAAGCCCTTAAAGTCGATCTGCATGTCGGTGATGGCAAGGCCAAACAGGTCGTGGGCCTCATTTTCAAACGGGAACACCGCGGGGTAATACGAGCTGATGGACGGAATCTCCTGGTACTGGTCGATGCCCTCAACCACCAGGTCCTCAATCGCATAGCTGCTGTCCTGCGCAATATGCTCCTGAGCAGCACGAACGTTGATAAACGTATAGACCAAGCGATACGAGCCGTCGTCGACGTTGCGTTCAGCGTGCATTTGCACAAAGCGCGCGCCGACGCCCTTAAGCGCCTGGACATGCGACAGAAGCTCTTCGATCCCGACGGTGGTATAGATTGCCTTTTGCATTACTCGGCCTCCCTTGCAGCGGCGGTCGCGTCGCCGGCCTCCGCAGCAGCCACAAACCCGCCCTCGCCCAGCTCAACGCCACCGTCCCAGGTTGCGGCGCCGCCCACGGTAAGCGGGTCGCCGCCGGCGCGCATCACGGCCTCCTTCTGGTCCAGGATGCCACACGCCTCCACGATGGCATCGATCACCGTCTCGGGGCGAATGGCGCACCCGGGCGCGTACACGTCCACGGGAATCGCGCGGTCCACGCCGCCGATCACGTTATAGGCATCGCGGAATACGCCGCCCGAACACGCGCAGATACCGCAGGCCACCACGCACTTGGGCTCGAGCATCTGGTTGTAGATCTGGCGCACGACGGGCAGGTTCTGGGCATTGACCGACCCCGTCACCAAAAAGATATCCGCATGCTTGGGGTTGCCGGTGTTGACCACGCCAAAGCGCTCCGCA
>DBFOPE010000126.1:0-15103 GCA_048429085.1 Collinsella sp. | reverse complement strand
TCCCCCGATCCCAAGAAGATCGTCGAGGCCGACTCCATCCTCAACCTGCTCGACAACGAGTTCATCGTCATCGCCTGCGGCGGCGGCGGCATCCCCGTCGTCCGCGACTACGAGAACAAGGGCTGCTACAAGGGCGTTCCCGCCGTCATCGACAAGGACCTGGGCGGCGAGCTGCTGGCCGAGGACTGCGACGCCGACGTCCTGTTTCTGCTGACCGCCGTCGAGCACGTCGCCATCAACTTTGGCAAGCCCAACCAGGAGGAGCTCGAGGACCTCACCGCCGACGAGGCCGAGCGCCTGGCCGACGAGGGTCAGTTCGGCAAGGGTTCCATGGAGCCCAAGGTCCGCGCCGCCATCAAGTTCGCCCGCTCCCGCAAGGGCCGCACCTGCATCATCGGCGCCCTGGACAAGGCCGCCGAGACCATGGCCGGCCTCTCCGGTACCCGCATCCACGAGTAGCCCCTACTCCGTTGCCTCTCCCGTGGGCGCCAGGCAAAGCGCCCACAAACTAGCCTCTCTTCATGAGCCCCGCGGTCCGCTCCGACTGCGGGGCTTTTGCTATTCACCTAGTCATTGGGGACAAACCCGGCACTTGGGGACGGTCCTTTCCTGCCGGCAGCTTGGGACAGTCCTTAATAGTCATTGGGGACGTTCTTAAACGACTAGCCAAACAAGAACGTCCCCAACGACTACTCATTTAAGTCTGTCCCCAATGACTGCCCAATGGCTGGGAAGGCGCATCCCACACCGACGCATTGCCTTCGGGCCCTCTCCCCAGGCTCTCCATAGCTCAGCTGGACTCCCCGCAACCTGTTCCGAGTTGGCGGAACGAGCGCGACGTGGAGTGTCATTCTTTACCGCGTTAGACTAGACGCAGGGAAAGGAGGAGGACATGGATGCTCGCGTCAAGCAGCTTGTAAATATGATCGAGGACGCTCAGCCTGTCGCTGTCGCGGTACTTGCCAAGCGTCTCGAGGTAAGCGAGCGCGCCGTGAGAAACTATATCCATCGCGCAAACGACAACCTTGCAGGGGTTGCACGCATCGTTGGCAGCAAGGGGCAGTATCGTATCGATGTTGCACGTGCAGATGAGCTTGCTCGCTTGCTAGACGGTGCGGCTCTGGCCCATCCGGGCATTCCTGATACGCGCGACGGCCGTGTGTCCTTCCTTCTTAACGACCTCCTCATGCGGTCCCAGTGGGTGACGATTGAGGAGTATGCGGATTTACTCTACGTTTCGGCGCGAACTCTGTCCAATGACATGCGTCTGGTAGAGCAGAAACTCGCCCAATTTGACTTAACGCTCGAAAAGCGCCCACGCTACGGAATCCGCGTTGCGGGCGGGGAGTCGCAGCGGCGCCTGTGCCTGGCCTCGCTGGTGAGGCCCGTGTTGCCCGACACCGACGATGCAAAGCTCGCCGAGCGCCTGCGGGCCATCGCCGCATGTGTGGACGATGCTCTGACGGCCTCGCCCGTCACGGTGAGCTCGCTGGCATCCCGCAATCTCATCATGCATCTTTACATTGCTCTTGGCCGCATCGAGCAGGGCTGCTATGTCCCAGCTGCAGAATCGGACGTTCAAAAACTGGAGGGAACGCGCGAATACGCCGCGGCTTTCCAGATTGCCGCAAACATCAAGGATGCCCTGGGCGTGAGCATGCCCCGAGAAGAGGTTGCCTTTATCGCAATCCATTTGCTCGGCAGGGGCACGGGCGTGCCCGAGAAGGGCTCTGCCGTTATCTCGGACGAGATGTGGGAGATTGCTTCCGAGATGGTACGTGCGGTCAACGATGAGTTTAGGTTTGACTTTAGCGGCGATCTTGAACTTCGCATGAACCTTGCTCGGCATATCGGCCCTCTGGGCTATCGCCTTGAATATCACATGCATATGGATAACCCCATGCTGTCCGATATCAAGACGAGGTTTCCGTTGGCCTATTCGATGGCAGCTGGCACCTCGCAGGTACTCGAGCGTCATTTTGGCAGCCAGCCCTCTGATGAAGAGCTCGGCTACATCGCCATGGCATTTGCCCTGGCCCTCGAGCAGCAAGCCGACCAGCCGCGTCGCAAACGCATCCTGATCGTGTGCGCCTCGGGAGCGGGAAGCGCCCGTATGCTCGAGCACCAGTACCGCAAGCAGTTTGGCATGTATATCGATTCGATTGAGACATGCGATGTCGCCCGCGTGGGAACGTTCGATTTTTCGCATATCGACTACGTGTTCACAACGGTGCCGCTCAACGTCAAGTTGCCCGTGCCCGTCCGCGAGGCCGATTTCTTCTTGGAGACGAGCGATGTCAACGCTATCCGCAAGGTGCTGAGCGACGACACTGCGCAATCGGACTCCGTGAGCTCTTTCTTTAGCCGTGCCCTGTTCTTCAACCGCGTTGAGGCGTCGTCGAAGCAGGCCGTTCTCCGATATCTCTCCGAGCGCGCCGTCGAGAGCGGCCGTGTCGATGCCCAGTTTGCCCAAGAGGTCGCCGAGCGCGAGAGCGCGAGCGCCACCTCGTTTGGCAATGGGGTAGCCATGCCCCATGGGATGCATCCCTTGAGCGCCGAGGCCTTTGTTACCGTGGGCCTGCTCGAACATCCCATTCTTTGGGACGAATACGGCCATGAGGTCGATATCGTCTTTATGGTGTCGTTTGCCCGGTCGGGCGGCGATGAGGCGCGGATCTTGAGCTCACTGCTCGCCGAGATCTTTATGGACCGCCAGGGGGTCGAGCGCCTACGCGAGCGCCGGTCCTGGCATGAGCTGATGGCGCTTGTGCAAGCGCATACGGCTTAAGACTTCTTTTGTCGATGACCCTGTCAGTCTACCTGCAATAAACCTCGAGGATTGCGGGCGGGAGATAGGCGTTTCGAATATTCAAGTACAAACCAAACATCACGGGAGAGGAGACCGTTATGGACGATCAGGGAACCGAGATGGTTTCGTTTCAGCTGGTCGCTGCAGCGGGAGAGGCACGCAGCCTTGCCTTCGAAGCCCTTGAAAAGGCAAAGGCGGGGGATTTTGACGCCGCCGCCAAACTCATGAAGCAGTCAAAGGATGCGGGAATCAAGGCTCACCACATCCAAACGCAGCTGCTTTCGACTGAGGCAGCGGGCGAGCATCTGTCGGTGGATGTGTTGCTGGTCCATGCTCAGGACCACCTCATGTGCTCCATGCTTGCTCAGGAGCTCGTGCAGGAGCTGATCTGCCTGTATGAGCGCACTGCAACCAAGAACGCCTAGCGGCGTGCGGTGACTATCCAACCAATCAATGCGAAGGGAGTCCCTTATGAAGATCCTTCTTGTTTGCGCAGCTGGTCTGTCTACAAGCATTCTGATGAAGAAACTCGAGAAATATGCGGAGCAAAACGGCATCGAGCTCGATATCGATGCGGTGGGTATCGGCGAGTATCAGGAGACGTGCGCCAATTATGACGTGCTGCTCTTGGGGCCGCAGGTGTCCTACCAGCTCAACACCGTCAAGCAGGGGAGCGGTAAGCCGACCGCGGTCATCCCCGCACAGGACTACGGCATGGGCAACGCCGCCAACGTGCTGGCACTCGCCCAGTCGCTGTTGGGTTAGGAGGCAACCATGGAGAAGTTCATGACCCTGCTTCAGGAAAAACTGACCCCTATCGCCAATTTCTGCGGCACCGAGCGCCACTTTGCCTCCATGCAAAAGGGCTTTATGAGCGCGATCAGCTTCATCTTGGTATCTGCCGTCTTTATGATCCTCGCCAACCCGCCGGTCACGGCCGACCTGGTGGCGCAGGGCGGGTTCTGGTCCGTCTTTGGCCCTTGGCTCGATTTTGCCACGGCCAATAAGCTCACGCTGCTCATTCCCTTCAACATGACGATGGGCATACTGTCGGTGATCGTGACGTTCGCAATCGCCTATAACCTGGCGGGCACCTACAAGATGCCCAAGCTTAACGCCGGTATGACCTCGCTGGTGATGTTCCTGATCGCCGCGGCGCCGTCGTCCTACTACCAGCTTGCTGACGAGTCCGTGCTCCAGGCGGTCCCCTGCACCTATCTGGGTGCGCAGGGCCTGTTTACCGCCATCATCGTTGCCTTGGTCTCCGTCGAGGTCACGCGCTTCTGCCAGACCAAGGGCATCACCATCAAGATGCCCGATGGCGTGCCGCCGTTTTTGTCCGAAACCTTTGGCGCCATCGTACCTATGCTCGCCAACATCCTCATCTTCTTTGGCGGCAACCTGCTGATCCAGATGATCGATCCCGCGCTGTCCATCCCCTCGGTTATCGAGAAGCTGCTCGCTGCCCCGCTTTCCGTCGCAGTTGACTCTGTGCCCGGCGCACTGCTTATCTGCTTCATGACGCTGCTGTTTTGGTGCTTTGGCGTCCACGGCAACATGATCGTAATGCCCATCACCGCCCCGGTCACGCTTGCCGCCTTTGCCGCCAACGCCTCGCTCTATGCTGCCGGGCAGCCGCTTGAGTTCCACCCGGCGCTCATGTCGTTGGCCATCAACCTCATCGGCGGCACGGGTAATACGTTCTCTTTTGTGGCGCTCTGCGCGTTTAGGGCAAAGTCGCAGCAGCTCAAGGCATTTGGCAGGGCATCGATCGTGCCGAGCTTCTTCCGTATCTCCGAGCCCGCGATCTTCGGCGCGCCCATCATCTTCAACCCGATCCTCATGATTCCGTTTGTGCTAGGCGGCATGATCTCGGCCCTGCTGTATTGGGGTGCGGTCTCACTGGGTCTTGTCTCTAACTTCTACATCTTGGTGAGCGGCACGTTCCCCATCTTCGTTCAGGGCTTTGTCCAGTGCCTCGACCCGCGCATCTGGGTGTTTACGATCGTTTTGATCGTGGTCATGGCTGTGGTCTGGTACCCGTTCTTTAAGGTGTACGATAACCAGCTCTTGGCTCAGGAGCAGGAGAACGCCGCGGCAGCTTCTGCCGAGGATGCTGAGTAGCATGAGTTACTTTGACAGAACGTCTGCCGCCGGTATGCCCGAGGGCTTTTTGTGGGGTGGTGCCCTCGCCGCCAACCAGGCCGAAGGGGGCTGGAACGAGGGCGGCCGCGGCATGTCGCACTCCGACCTGATCCCACAGGGTTCCGACCGCTGGGATGTAATGTTTGGCAGGCAAAAGCCCGTGGATGATCCGGACAGGCTGTATCCATGCCGCTGGGGCAACGACTTCTTCCATCATTGGCACGAGGATGTCGAGCTCTTTGCCGAGATGGGCTTTAAGTGCCTGCGTCTTTCAATTTGCTGGAGCCGTATTTTTCCCACAGGGATGGAGACCGAGCCCAACGGCGAGGGCTTGGAGTTTTACCGTCAGGTATTCGAGGCGCTGCGCGAGCATGGAATCGAGCCGCTTGTGACGCTGTCGCACTACGACTATCCGTTGGCTCTGGTCGAGCGCTATGGTGGCTGGCAAAGCCGAGAGATGATCGAGCGGTATGCGCACTACGTCGAGACCGTCGGACGCGCGTACCAGGGCCTCGTGCGTTATTGGCTTACGTTCAACGAGATCAACAGCGTGGCGCTGTCCTATCTCAACGCGGGTGTCACGCTCGAGGATGAGCGTGACCGTGCAGCCGTGACCGCGGCGTTCTCGCACCATATGTTTATGGCGAGCGCTCGCGCTGTCGAGATTCTGCACAAGATCGATCCCGCAAACAAGGTGGGTTGCATGGTCGCTGCCGGTGCGACCTATCCGTACCGTTGTGCGCCCGAGGACGTATGGCTTGCGTATGAGGAGGACCGCGGCCGCTACTTCTACACAGACGTGATGGCTGCGGGCGCCTATCCTGCTTGGAAGCTGCGTGCACTCGAGAAAGAGGGTGTTCACGTGCCCTTTGAGCCGGGCGATACGGAGTATCTGGCAGAGCATACGGTCGACTTCATCTCGTTCTCGTACTATTGCTCGCGCTTGGTGTGCGCCGATGATCAGGTGATCGCCGAGAAGGCGGAGGGCAACGTGTTCCCGACGTTGCGCAATCCGTACCTCAAGGATAAAGAGACTGCCTGGAAGTGGCAGATCGATGCGCTGGGTTTGCGCGTGACGCTTGCCGGCTACCACGATCGTTACCATCTTCCGCTCTTTATCGCCGAGAACGGTGTGGGCGGACTCGATGCGCTGGAAGACGGCAAAGTCCACGATGCGTATCATATTGATTACCTGCGAAGGCATATTCTTGCGCTGCGCGATGCAATTGTCGAGGACGGTGTTGACCTGATGGGATACACGCCGTGGGGCTGTATCGATCTGGTATCGGCCTCGACGGGGCAGATGAAGAAGCGCTATGGCTTTGTTTATGTCGATGCCGATGATACGGGCAAAGGCACGTTCGATCGCTACCGAAAGGACAGCTTCTGCTGGTATCAAAAGGTCATTGCATCAAATGGCGAGGACTTGAGTTAACCCTTGCAAGCCTGCTGCCCCCGCGGCCCGTTTCGGCCGCGGGGGCTTTTGCTATTTACCTAGTCCCCGATGAGACCCTCATTCTGTGGGTAGTCATTGGGGACGTTCTTAAAAGACTAGTCATTTAAGTCTGTCCCCAATGACTGCGGAAACCCGGCACTTGGGGACGTTCCTTTTCTGCTGGCAGCTTGGAACAGTCCTTAAAGCCCGCATCAATCAACTGCGGAAAGCGCATCCCAGAATGAGCGTCCAACATGGGGTGCGGTTTCCCTTGAGGCCCTCAATCGGAAAATGCATCCCGGATTTTTGTCGAAAAGCGGTCCCTAGTTTCCCAAACGGGCCGCTAACGGAAAGCGCATCCCGCTATTGGGCCCCAAAGCAGGATGCGCTTTCCGTGCTGGCAGTTCCAAGCAGTTCGGGATGGCCCTTTTCGTTTGCTCTCGGCCGGCGTCCGTAAGACTGTCCCCGACGACCACTCATTTAAGTCTGTCCCCAATGAGTGCCCCCAATGAGTGCCCAACGACTAGTAGTAGGCCCACATGGCTTCGACTTCGTTAAGGACCTCTACGACGCCCCAGCGGCGGGCGCTGCGGCTGGCCGAGTTGGGGTCGTAGACGCCAATCTGGTTGGCATCGTCGATGCCGTAGAGCACGATGTAGTGGCCTACGTTGGTAAACGTACCGGGGCGCACTGCGGCGATGACGGGCACACCCGAGCGAAGTGCTTGGGCAATCGATTCGCGATCGTTATAGAGCTGTGTTCCGTTGAGCCCCAGCTGCCACGCACCGCCTGTCATAAACGACCACTCGGTGGCGCCAGTGGGGGCGTAGTTGCCGGCTTCGGCCAGTGCGCATATATCGACCGGCGTCTTATCGGTATGGCCGGTCTTAAAGATATAGACCATGGTGAGGCAGGTGGGACCGCAAGCGTTTTCGCGAATAGTGCCGCCGGCATAGGGCAGCTCCGACCATGCGGGGTCAATTTGGTAGATATGGGGCATGGTGCCGGCCTGCCATTGCGAGCGTGGGGTCGAGAATGCAAAGGAGTAACCGGGCGCGACGGGAGCTTTAAGCAGCTTGTCCTCGGCAGTGGGCTCAAGACCGGCTGATCCGTGGGAGATACAGGATCCCAAAAACACAAAGACGAGGCAGGCGGCGATGGAGCAAAGCGCAAGACGTAGGCGGCGGGCCGGAAGCGTGTGGCTTGTGGTATGCGACGCGGGGTGAGGGGCGGAATTGCCGCAATCGTGTTGAGGTCGCGAAAAGGAGCGCTTAACGTAGTAGTCGGTCTTACGGCGATCGTAGCGGCGTGGCTGCGATGTGTCGGTCTGGCGTTGGCGTGTGCTCGTGCCCACGCGGTGTGACTGCTGCACGGTACGGCTTTGTTGCCGCGAAGAAGCCCCGGGCTGCTCTTGGGGGCGCTGCGGGTTGTCGTTGTCGGAGGTGATTCTGGGCGTTGACGTGGTGCGGCCGGCAAGGCGCACGCTTTGTGGCCGTTGGTCGCCGTCATTGTATCCGTATGCCATTCGAATCACCTTGCCTCATGTGTAACTTGTCTATCCTACATAAAAAGATGCACGACACATGGGCATGTGCGCCAAAAGCCTGACAAATGGTATGAACGTTGCCGCGCCGCGCGCCAAGCGTCACGGCAACAGGTATTCAAAAGCAGACAAGATGAAAGCGTTCAAGACGAATGACGTCTCCCGCCGTTCGTCCCAAAAACGGCGCCGCTCGTTTTGCAGTTCTGCCTTCGGTCGAGCTGCGAGCGGCGCTGCTGCGCCAAGGCCGTATCTTAAAGCCACGAAATAAAAGCGCGCGGCAAAACGGACCGCGCAAGGGGTGACGTCAAGGGGCGTCAAAAAGGAAAGGAGGGGAACAATGGCGGACAAGAACGCAGAAGTTGCAGTCGAGGATAATGGCGGCATGAAGAAAACGCTTTCGCTCTGGAACTTCTTCACCATCGGTTTCGGTGCCATCATCGGTACCGGTTGGGTTCTGCAGGTCGGCGACTGGATGGTCGTGGGCGGCGGTCCCGTTCCCGCTATGATCGCATTCCTCTTGGGTGCAATCTTCCTCGTGCCCGTCGGAGCTGTTTTCGGTGAGCTCACGGCTGCTATCCCCATCTCGGGCGGCATTGTCGAGTATGTCGATCGTAGCTTTGGCCGTACGCTGAGCTACATCACCGGATGGCTTTTGGCCCTGGGCAACGGCATCCTGTGCCCGTGGGAGGCCATCGCCATTTCGACCCTCGTGTCCGAGATGTTCGGCAGCCTGCCCGGCCTTGAGTGGCTGCGCGCCGTCAAGCTCTACACCATCCTGGGGGCCGACGTTTACCTGTTCCCGACGCTGATCGCGCTCGGCTTTGCAGTCTACGTCATCTTCCTCAACTTCCGCGGCGCCAGCTCGGCCGCCAAGCTCCAGGCCTTCCTGACCAAGGCTCTGCTCTGCGGCATGCTGCTCGCCATGGGCGTCTCGCTGTTCACCGGCTCTCCGGACAACGCCATGCCAGTGTTCTCCCAGGTCACCGGCGCTGGCGGCGGCAAGGCCGCTACCGAGGGCACCAGCCTGTTCGCCGGTATCGTGTCGGTCCTGGTGCTGACCCCGTTCTTCTACGCCGGCTTCGACACCATTCCTCAGCAGGCTGAGGAAGCGGCCGAGGGCCTCAACTGGAACAAGTTCGGCAAGATCATCTCCCTGGCACTGCTGGCCGCCGGCGGCTTCTACATGGTCTGTATCTACTCGTTCGGCACCATCCTCGACTGGCATGAGTTCGTTAAGAGCCCGGTTCCCGCGCTTGCCTGCCTCAAGGGCATCAACATGCTTCTGTACCTGGCCATGCTCGTCATCGCCACGCTTGGACCCATGGGCCCGATGAACTCCTTCTACGGCGCCACGAGCCGCATCATGCTCGCCATGGGCCGCAAGGGCCAGCTGCCCGAGCAGTTCGCCGAGGTCGACCCCAAGTCCGGCGCTCCCAAGCTCGCCTGCGTCGTTCTGGGCGTCATCACCGTCGTCGGTCCGTTCCTGGGCAAGAACATGCTCATCCCCCTGACCAACGTGTCGGCTCTCGCCTTCATCTTCTCCTGCGGCATGGTCGCCCTCGCCTGCCTGCGCATGCGCTTCACCGAGCCCGACCTGCCTCGTCCCTACGAGGTGCCCGGCGGTAAGTTTGGCATCGGCCTCGCTATCGCTGCCTGTGCCATCATCATCGGCCTGCTCGTGATTCCGTTCTCTCCCGCCTCCCTCAACATGGTGGAGTGGAGCATCGTGATCGGCTGGCTGGCCGTCGGCCTGGCTCTCATGGCCTTCACCAATTCCCGCAAAAAGTAACGCCTAGCCGGGGCGGATCAGGTGCGCGGGGCCCTCTCTTCCGCGCACCGAACCCGGCACCACTTGGGTAGCTTTGTGAGGCTTTAACCCAACACGGCCTCGCCCACTATATGGATCCATAAGGAGGAACCATGTCCACTAAGTATGCAATCGTTGGCGGCAAGCTCATCGACGGTACCGGTGCCGAGCCGGTCGAGAACTCCCTCGTTCTCGTCGACGACAACGGCAAGATCGAGTACGCCGGCGCCATGCAGGACCTTCCCGAGGGCGTTGAGGTCATCGACGCCGCCGGCAAGACCGTCCTTCCCGGCCTGATCGACACCCACCTGCACTTCTCGGGCAACTTGACCGACGATGACACCGACTGGGTCATGCAGCCGCTCCTCGAGAAGCAGGCCGTCGCCGTCAAGCAGGCCTACGACTGCCTCACCCACGGCCTCACCACCGTCTGCGAGATCGGCCGCTTTGGTATCCAGATCCGTGACTGCATCGACAAGGGCGTCTTTAAGGGCCCGCGCGTTCTGGCCACCGGCCTTGGATTCTGCCGCGTTGCCGGCCACGGCGACTCCCACCACTGTAGCCAGGAGCTCAACAAGGAATCGCACCCCTGGGGCGATCAGGTCGACGGTCCTTGGGATCTGCGTAAGGCCGTCCGTCGTCGCCTGCGCGAGAACCCCGATGCCATCAAGATCTGGGCTACCGGTGGCGGCATCTGGCGCTGGGACTCCGGCCGCGATCAGCACTACTGCTCCGAGGAGATTCAGGCCGTGGTCGAAGAGGCCAAGATGGTCGGCATCCCCGTGTGGAGCCACTGCTATAACAACCACGCCGCTGCCTACGATTCCGTTCGCTTTGGCTGCGAGCAGCTGATTCACGGCTTCGATATCGATGAGCGTACCATGGACCTCATGGCCGAGCAGGGCACCTTCTTCACCCCGACGATCGCCTTCCTGCCCACCTGGTACGCCACCTATCCGCCCGTTTACGTCCCCGAGCTGCACGACAAGTACGAGGGCACCCTGGTCGAGAAGGAGCTGCAGCGCAACTACGACTGCCTGCGCGAGGCCAAGAAGCGCGGCGTCGTCATGACGATCGGCTCCGACTCCTTCTCCTTCGTCACCCCGTACGGCACCTGCTCCATCGAGGAGATGTACGAGTTCGTCGACAAGATCGGCTTCACCCCGGTCGAGACCATCACCTGTGCCACTCTCAACGGTGCCAAGATGTGCCACATCGAGGACGAGACCGGTTCCATCGAGGCCGGCAAGTGCGCCGACCTGCTGGTCGTCAACGGTGACGTCGCCGCCGACATCCACGTGCTCAACACCGACAACATGGACGTCATCATGAAGGACGGCTGGATTGTCGAGGCTGGCACCTTCGGCGAGGCAAACAAGTACAGCGCCTAAGCTACCGTTCATCGATGGCTTGATGTAAAACACAGTATTTGATTGCATAATGCAATGGAGAGGGTCGCTTGCGGCCCTCTTTATTGCTATGGGGTGCGTCAGTAAGAAGGAGATGACGGTGGATCTCAATAGGCTGATTCTGGGCAAGAGCTACAACTCTACTAAGGTCTTTCGTACCGCTCAGCATGTGGTTCAAGCCATCTTGCTCGGTATTGTCGTTCCGCTGCTTATCCTGCTGCTCATCTGGGATCTAACCGATAATCCCAATCCCGTTCCGGCCGTTGTCGTCATTGCCGGCTTGGTCATGCTGTGCTTCTTCTTCTCGTACGTCTTTGTCGTTCCCGACGACCTCACATCGAGCGCAACCGACCGCACGCTCGCCATCGCGTCGAAAATATTCGCCTACACGTCGCGCGGCCTTACGCCCGAAGCTGCTCTGGGCGCCTCTAAGATCATCCTGTCCGAAACTATCGCCTCTGCCATCTGCTTTACCGACGGCAGGCAGGTGTTGGCGAGCTGGGGCGAGGACTCGGCAAAATGCCCCGCGGGCACCCCGGTGGTACTGCGGACTACGCTCAACGTGATCAACAGCGGTGAGCAAAGCGTGTTCTCGCGCGATGCCTCGACCGAGACGGGTGGCTACTTTCCGCGCCTGCGCGCCGGTATTGTCGCACCGCTTACCGTGCGCGGGCATTGCGTGGGCACGCTCGAGCTGTATTATCCCCGTCTGAGCAGCATCGATATGCGCCAGACGGCGCTTGCCTCGGGCTTTGCCGACCTCATTTCCACGCAGCTCGCCAGCTTTGAGCTCGAGCGCCAGGACGAGCTTACGGCCCGCGTGGAGCTGCGCGCCTTGCAATCGCAGGTCGATCCTCATTTTCTGTTTAACACCATCGGCACCATCGTGTCACTCGTACGTACCGAGCCGGACAAGGCCAGGTCGCTGCTGATCGACTTCTCCAACTACTATCGTCAGACGCTTTCTGATTCCGATACGCTCACCACGCTCGAGCACGAGGTGGAACAGGGCACTCGCTATATCAATCTTATGCAGGCTCGTTATGGCGACGGCCGTCTGCGCGTCTCGGTCGATATCGACTTTGAAGTGCGCGACAGCCTGGTGCCGCCGTTTATCTTGCAGCCGTTGCTCGAAAACTGCATCAAGCACGCGCAGCGCGAGACCGAGCCGCTTTCTATTCATGTTAGGGCTTTCGAGACCGATGACGGTTTGGAGATCATCGTCGAGGACGATGGCATCGGTATGAGCGAAGAGGTCTGCGCGCATCTGTTTGAGCAACATCGCCGAGAGGAGCCCGAGAGCATTACCGCCGACGGCTCCGTCAAGCGAGGTTGCGGCCTGGCGCTCTTCAACGTGCTTCAGCGCATCCATTTCTTTTACGGAGAAGATTCCGGCATGCGCGTGAAGTCCCAGGAGGGCGTGGGAACGCAGGTCATCGTCGAGCTGAACGGCGAGCCGCATGAGCCGGCGCCGTTGATGGCGTAGCACGCGGTTGGATTGAGAGAAAAAGAGGGGAAGCACATATGTCCGAAGGCTGGAACATCTTGGTGGTTGATGACGAACCTCCCATTAGGGCTGAGCTACGCTATCTGTTGGAAAAGGATACGCGTGTGGGCCAGATTGCCGAGGCGGGAAATGTCACCGAAGCCGTGGAGTCGATTCTGTCGAACAAGCCCGACGTGCTGTTTTTAGACATTACCATGCCCGGTCGCTCGGGAATTGAGCTTGCCGAGACGCTGCAGAACCTAAAGACGCCGCCAGTGGTTGTGTTTGTGACGGCGTTTGCCGAATTTGCCGCCGATGCGTATAACCTCGATGCGGTCGACTATGTCGTCAAGCCGGTCGAGGACGCACGCCTGTCAAAGGCACTCGACAAGATCGAGGCAGCCTTGGGTGCCCGTCGTGTTATCCATGCTCCGCGCCAACCTTTGCGTCTGACAGTGGACCGCGGGGGCAAAAAGGTGTTCATTCCCGCCGCAGACGTCTGCTACTTTGAGGCGCGCGCCGATTTTTGCAACGCCATCTGCGCCGAGGGAACGTACCTGATCAATGAGTCGATCTCTTCGCTCGAGCGTCGCTTGGACTCCGAGGGCTTTATTCGCGTTCATCGCAGCTACCTGGTCAATTTGGAAGACGTGCACAATGTTGAGATTGGCTCCACGGGGTTGATGGAGCTCAGGCTCGACCGCGTGAACTCGACGGTACCGGTGTCCCGTCGTCGTACCGCCGAGGTCAAGTCGCACCTGGGGCTTGCGTAGACGGTCTGCATGCCGTCGTTTACCATCGCAGGTTTGGCATGGGCGCGCGGTGGGCATAATGGGTGGCATCGAATGAAATCGAAAGGATCATTATGCCCGCGCTTATCACCCATCATCTGTTTGGCGAGGAAAGCATCGACCGTCTTCCGCAGGGCGTCATCACGTCCGATGAAGAGCGCATTGCCTTTATCTTGGGCAACCAAGGCCCCGACCCGTTTTTCTTTCACATTCTGACACCGCGTGTTTCCGACTGCACGCTGCTGGCGCAGGTCATGCATCGGTCGCGTATGTCTCGCCAGTTCGCGTGCCTGCGCGACGGCGTGTCGCAGCTGCTGCCGCGCGACGCCAGCTTGGGTCGCGCCTTTGCGCTGGGCCTGCTGTCTCATTACGTGCTCGACCGCAACGCCCATCCCTTTGTCTATGAGCAGCAGTTTGGCATCGTGGAGTCCGATTCAGAGCTTGAGGATTCGAGCAGTCAGGTCCATGCTGTGATCGAGAGCGACCTGGATGTACTGATGCTGCAGCTTAAACGCGATGGCGCTACGGTCGACGATTACCCGCCGGCGGGCGAGATCGTCACCACCGATCGCATCAATCGCGTGGCCGGCGTGCTGATGAGCTATGTTGCCGGACGCGTGTACGGCATTGACATTCCGGCGGGGGAGTACGGTGCTGCCGTTGCCAATATGCAGCGACTTTACCGCGCGATTGAGCCGGCCGGCTCCGCAAAGACGCGCGCGATCTCGCTGGTTGAGGGCTTGGTGCACGACTACTCGCTGCTCGACGGCCTTGCCCATCGCGTGACGACGGAGCTGCCCGAGCGCACCGGTAACCTGGGCCATCTGACATGGAAGAATCCCTTTACCGACGAGGTCTCGAACGAGAGTTTCCCCGAGGTCTTTGATCGCGCGCTGGTCGATTACGGGTGCACGGTCGCACGTTTTATCGAGACCGGTGACATGGATGCCGTGACCGGTCACGTCAACTACAGCGGTCGCGTGCTCGAAGCCGATGAGGAGTTCGACCGCGAGGAATAGGGCCCGTGCGTGCCCCTTTGCCGAATCCTTGCCGGCGGTTCTGGACAATTGGGGTACGATGAACTAACTGCATATCGGGCGAATACGAAGGGTCCCTGTCCATGAAATACACCAAGCTCGAGCGTAACTGGGTTATGTATGATGTGGGCAATTCGGCCCTCGTGCTGCTCAATACCTCGGTGGTGCCCATTTACTTTAACGCCATCAATACCGGCGCTTCTTCGGCCGACCTGGTGGTCGCCTGGGGCAATGCGCAGACGATCGCCTCGCTGGTCATCGCCATGCTCATGCCCATTCTGGGCGCGCTTGCCGACTACGCCGGCAACAAGATCAAGTTCTTCTTGGGCTTCTTCCTCACGGGCCTGGTGCTTTGCTTGGCGCAGGCTATCCCAATGTCCGCCATGGCATTTTTGACCGTGTACGTGCTGTGCACCATCGGCCTTAACTCTTCTATGACGTTCTACGACGCCATGCTGCCCGACGTTACCACCGACGAGCGCATGGACGCCGTGTCCAGCTCGGGCTATGCCTGGGGCTACATCGGTTCCACCGTGCCGTTCGTCATCTGCCTGGCGCTCATCATGGGTGGCCCCGCTCTTGGCGTCCCTACCATGCTGGCAACGCGTCTGTCGTTTATCATCACTGGTGCCTGGTGGCTC
>DBFOPE010000125.1:0-3686 GCA_048429085.1 Collinsella sp. | reverse complement strand
GGCTATGTGACCGATGACTTGGTCGATCATTACCGTGCCCGCGCCAAGGGCGGCGTGGGCCTCATCATCACCGAGGTCGTGACGGTCGAGCCCACCTATACCTATCTGCCGGGTGACATGTGCTGCTACGACGACACGTTTATCCCCGGCTGGGAAAAGCTTGCCGCGGCCGTCCACGAGTATGGCTGCAAGATCATGCCGCAGCTCTTCCACCCCGCCTACATGGCCTTTAACATTCCGGGCACGCCTCGCCTGATCGCTCCGTCCTTTGTGGGCCCGTCTTACGCCCGCGAGGCACCGCGCCCCATCACGGTCGACGAGATCCACGAGCTCACGCATCAGTTTGGCGACGCTGCCGTGCGCATGCAGAAGGCCGGTGTCGATGGCGTCGAGGTCCATGCGGCACACGCCCACGGCATGCTCGGCGGTTTTTTGACCCCGCTCTATAACAAGCGTACCGATGAGTACGGCGGCTCGCTCGACGCCCGCATGCGCTTCTTGCTCGAGGTCATCGCCGAGATTCGCGAGCGCTGCGGCAAGGACTTCATCATCGACGTCCGTATCTCGGGCGACGAGTACACCGATGGTGGTCTGACCCTCAATGACATGATCTACGTCTCGCGTCGCCTGGAGAAGGCCGGCGTCGACATGATCCACGTGTCGGGCGGCACCACCATCAAGCGCGGCTCCGCCATTCCCGCTGCCGGCACGCAGCAGGCCTCGCACGCCGCCTGCTCGCGTGAGATTAAGAAGCACGTGAACATTCCCGTTGCCACGGTCGGCCGCATTAACGAGGCCTGGATCGCCGAGGAGCTGATCGAGGACGGCGCTGCCGACATCTGCATGATGGGCCGCGCCAATCTGTGCGATGCCGAGTTCTGCAACAAGGCCGCTGCCGGCAACGCCGACGACATCCGCCCCTGCATTGGCTGCCTGCGCTGCCTGAACGGCATTATGTTTGGCAAGCGCATCTCCTGCACCGTCAACCCAGATGTTGAGCGTGACGAGGCCGGCTACGAGCCTGCCGCCGTGGCCAAGAACGTACTGGTTGTGGGCGCTGGTCCTGCGGGCATGGAGGCAGCCTACATTGCTGCCAAGCGTGGTCATAACGTGGTGCTCGTGGATAAACAGGACGAGCCGGGCGGCGAGATGCGCATCGCAGCCGTTCCGCCGGCAAAGCAGGAGCTCACCCGCGTGATCAAGTATCAGTACCGTCGCCTGGCCGAGGCCGGCGTGAAGTGCGTATTTGGCACCGAGCTTTCGGCCGAGGACATTCAGCGCGACTACGCAGGTTACGAGGTTGTCCTGGCTCATGGCGCCGAGCCCATCGCTCCGGCCTTCATGCAGGGCTTTAAGCAGGTTATGACAGCTGACGACCTGCTGGGCGGCAAGGCTTTCCCGGGCAAGAAGATCGTCATCGTGGGCGGCGGCACCGTTGGCTGCGAGACGGCCGATTACCTGGCCCCGTTGGTCAACGACCTGTCGCCGGCCAATCGCGATGTCACCGTCATCGAGATGACCAAGACGCTCGCCGCCAACGAGGGCGGTGCCGGTCGCGCAGTGCTCATCACGCGTATGCTCTCCAAGGGCGTTCACGTGCTGACCGAGGCCAAGGTGACCGAGATCACCGAGGACACTATCAGCTACGAAAAGGACGGCGAGGTCCACACCATCACCGGTGCCGATACGCTGGTGCTTGCCATGGGCTATCGTCCCAATACCAAGCTGGCCGATGACCTTGCCGCTGCCGGCGTTGCCACCCACGTGCTGGGCGATGCCCAGAAGTGTGGCAACATCCGCGACGCCATCGGCGATGGCTATAAGGTTGCCTGCGAGCTCTAGTCAACCCCTTGGTGCATGGGGCTGACCCCGCGGCACCGGTCGGTAAATAGCAAAAAGCGACGGCCGTCCCGTACGTGGGACGGCCGTCGCTTGCGTTAGCTGCAATGAGTCGTGCGATTAGAGCCCCAGGATCTCCTTGACCTTGGCGATGATGGCCTCGTCGGTGGCGTTGGCAAAGAAGTACTCCTGGAAGTGCTCGCCGGCAAGTGCGCCCTTCACCAGGTCCTGATTGATCTCGCCCAGGACGTCGACGAGTGGACGCATGGTCACAGCGCGCACGCCGTCGAGGATCTTCTTGTTGCGCTGCTCGGGCTCAACGCGCTCGGCAGGATAGCCGTTGCCCGAACCAAAGCCAAAGAGCTTCTCGAAGGTGTACTCGAGGTTGAGCTCCTGGCCCCAGCCGTTCTTGAGGGCGAAGGGCATGGCGACGGCGTTGCCATCGTTGACCTGGGCAAAGGTGTAGGCGTCGAGCGGGTCGGCAACGTGGCCGCACAGCACGCCGGGGAAGGAGTTACAGGCGAGCATGGCGCCCTCGCCGGTGCCGCAGCCGGTTACGACGTAGTCGGCAGCACCGGAGTTCAGCAGCACGGCGGCAAGGATGCCGTTCTGCACGTAGGTGAGGGGCGTGGAGTCGGCGTCGGCATACATACCATAGTTAAAGACGGTGTGCCCCATGGGCTCGACGACCTTCTTAAGCGCAGCCTCGATCATAGGGTTCTTGGAGTTCTGAGAGTTCTCATTGATCAGAGCGATCCTCATTGCGAATTACCTTTCTATTTCTAACTTGCGGTGAAATACGGACTGTTTTGCCTGATAGAAGCCAAAGCCAATCCTTATCTCACCGCAACTCAAATGAAAAACGAGTGGATGAAACCTGATGTGGGCAGTTGCGGCGACGCTTATTGAGGCTGCTTTCCAATGTATGCGAGGATTCCGCCGTCGACATAGAGGATGTGGCCGTTGACGAAGTTCGATGCATCGGAAGCCAAGAACACGGCGGGGCCCTTCAGATCCTCGGGCGTGCCCCAACGGGCGGCCGGCGTCTTGGCAATGATGAACTGGTCAAACGGGTGGCGGCTGCCGTCGGGCTGCGTCTCGCGCAGGGGTGCGGTTTGCGGCGTGGCGATGTAGCCGGGTCCAATGCCGTTGCACTGGATATTGGCCTCGCCAAACTCCGAGCAGATGTTCTTGGTGAGCATCTTGAGTCCGCCCTTGGCGGCGGCATAGCCGGCGATGGTCTCGCGACCCAGCTCGCTCATCATCGAGCAGATGTTGATGATCTTGCCGTGGCCCTTGGCGATCATGCCGGGCAGGCAGGCCTTGGACACGATAAACGGTGCGTTGAGGTCAATATCGACGACGCGGCGGAAGTCCTCGGCGCTCATGTCGAGCATCGGGGTGCGCTGGATAACGCCGGCGTTGTTGACCAGGATGTCGGGCGTGGTGCCAAAGTCGGCCTCGATCTTGGCGATGAGCTCGGCAACGACGGCCTCGTCGGTGACGTCTGCCACGTAACCATGAGCCTCAAAGCCCAGCTCGCGGTAGTGCTTCTCGGCCTCGGCTACCTTGTCGGCGTGACGTGCGTTAAAGGCGATCTTGGCGCCAGCCTCTCCGAGCGCCTCGGCGATAGCCATGCCAATGCCATAGGTGGCGCCGGTTACCAGTGCGACCTTGCCGTCCAGACGGAAGCTGTCCATAAGATCAGACATAGCGATCCTTTCAAAAGAAACGTTCATCTATATAAGTCTTGCTTTTCATACAAGGTCAGTATAGGAGAAGAGGAGGATTTAAAAATCAGATTCTCCTAAAATCAGGTGAACGTTCACTTTTAAAAGGTAAACGGT
>DBFOPE010000124.1:0-6485 GCA_048429085.1 Collinsella sp. | reverse complement strand
GCGCTTGCGCGCCGCCTTCTGAGAGCAAAGTGCGACAAGTATAGTAGAGTCGTTCCACATTACTAGGTTCAATTGTTGAATAGTCAACAGTTTGAAGTGTCGGTGTGGAAATCGTCAACTGGGGAAGAGGAATGCCGATGGGGGCGTTGGAGATAGGCAAACGGCCGGTCGTGCTGTTCGATTTTGACGGCACGGTGGCCGATACGGGCCGGGCGGTGATGACCTCGACGCATAAGACGCTGGCTGCGCGCGGGTTTTCGGAAGCGCAGATGGGTGACTTGCGCCGTATGATCGGGCCGCCCCTGTGGAAGAGCTTCCACGACTTTTATGGCTTCTCCCGCGAGGAGTCGCTTGTGGTGGCCGACGAGTACCGCGCCTTTTTTGATAAGCTGGGACCGGAGGAGTACCCCGTGTTCGACGGGATCTCCGAGCTGCTGGATGGGTTAGCCGCCCGGGGCAAGCGTATGGCCGTGGCGACGTCGCGCATGGAGGCAAAGTGCATCGACATGGTGCGTGAGCTCGGGCTTTCTCAGTTTGAGGCGGTGGTTGGCATGAATCCGCCGCAGGGGCGCGAGACCAAGGCCGATTCGGTCCGCGATGCTCTGGCGGCGCTCGGCGCGGCGGCCGACGATGCCGTGATGATCGGCGATCGCTTTAACGATGTGGAGGGCGCGCACGCGATGGGCGTGCCGTGCATCGGCATCTATTCGGGCGCGGCGGCGCCGGGCGAGCACGAGGCGGCGGGTGCCGATGCGGTGGTGCACTCGGTGGCCGAGCTTGCTAAACTTTTCGCTATATAAGTATGTGATGTGAGGGGCGGGCGTGCCCGCTGCTCATTGGTAAGGAGGTCGTCCATGAATCAGGTGGAGCAGAGCGTTGCCGAGTATGTCGACGAGGTCTGGGAGGATGTCGTCGCCGATATCGAGCAGCTGGTGAGCTATCCGTCCGTGGCCGTTGCTGCCGATGCGGAGCCCGGCGCGCCGTTTGGCCGCCCGGTCCGTGACGCACTCGATTGCGCGCTCGGCATCGCGCAGAAGCTCGGCTACCAGACGAGCGATGACGAGGGCTTTGTGGGAATCGCCGATATTCCGGGCCGCGGCGATAAGCAGCTCGCGACCATCTGCCATGTGGACGTGGTACCCGCTGGCCCCGGTTGGAACACCGACCCGTTTGCGATGGAGCGCCGCGAGGGCTGGCTGCTCGGCCGTGGCGTGATCGACGACAAGGGTCCGGCGGTGCTGTCGCTCTACGCTGGTGCTTATCTGCTCAGGCACGGCATTGTGCCGCGCTATACCTTCCGTGCGCTGCTGGGCTGCGATGAGGAAGTGGGCATGTCCGACGTTCACCATTATCTGGAGAACCACGCAGACCCCGACTTTCTGTTTACGCCCGATGCCGAGTTCCCGGTTTGCAATGCCGAGAAGGGCCAGTTTGGGGCGACGTTTGTGAGCCCCAAGATCGACGGCGGGCGCATCGTGTCCTGGAGCGGTGCCGAGGCGAGCAACGCCATTCCGTCGCAGTCTATCTGCGAACTCGCGATTGCCGCCGATGAGCTGCCGGCACCGGTCGAGAACGCCGACCGCCTGGAGATCACGACGCTCGATAACGGGCATGCGCAGATTTTTGCCCGCGGTATTGGCGGTCACGCCTCGATGCCCGAGGGAACGATCAATGCCGTCGGCCTTATCGTGGCGTATCTGCGCGAGGCCGAGGACGCGTTTGGTGCCCGTGGCGAGCGCCTGCTGACGCCTGCAGAGCACGAGTTTGTCAAGTTTTTGGCTTTTGTGCATGCGGACGCCTATGGCCGCGGCCTGGGCATCGACGCGACGAGCCCCGCGTTTGGCCCGCTCACCTGCAACCCCGGCGTCATCCGTGTGGCGGATGGCCACATCGAGCAGGTCATTGACGTGCGTTTCCCCGATAGCACCAGTGCCGATACCATCTGCGAGCAACTCGAGCCGCTCGTGGACCGCTTTGGCGTGACGTGCCGTGTGGGTCGTGCAAAGGTGCCGTTCTCGGTCTCTGCCGACGATCCGGCCGTGAAGGCGCTTATCGATACCTATAACGAGTTTACGGGCAAGCATGCCGAGCCCTTTGCCATGGGCGGCGGCACGTACGCGCGCAACTTTGCCCGCGCCGTCTCGTTTGGCCCCGAGGAGACCGGCCTGGAGCTGCCCGCATGGGGCGGCCAGATGCACGGCCCCAACGAGTGCGCCAACGAGGAGCAGCTCAAGCAAGCGCTCAAGATTTACATCGTGGCCATCCTGCGCCTCAACGAACTTGAGCTTTAAGGTTACGCGGTTTCCTAATCTAAGTTGCGGTGGAATAGTTCCTAGAATGGGCCTTTTGATGGCCAAACAGGAACTATTTCACCGCAACTTTGTTTTTATTGGTGTAAAAGGCGGGTCATGCTTGGTGGTGAATTTGTTATTCGTTTGTAAAGCCGAGTCTCGCTTGCGGTAAGGGTCTATCAGATGCCCGTAAGAAGCCGCAGTTGGCGCGGGCGCTGCCCGGTCCGGGCCGTATCTTTCCAAACAGCAAAGCGGGCGGGGTGCCCGCGAGTCGCATGTATGAAAGGAAGATCATGCTCGATCAGGCTTATTCTCGTCGTCAGTTCCTCGGCCTCGCTGGTGGTCTTGCCAGCATCGTCGGCCTCGGTCTCGTTGGTTGCGGTGGCGCAGGCGCTTCCAACGCCGCTGACAAGGGTAGCGCCGCTGCTGCCGAGTCCGTCTCCGGCGAGGTGACCTACGACGGTGCCTCCTCGTTCCAGGCTCTCGTCGAGGCCGCTGCCGAGAAGTTCATGGACGCCAACCCGGACGTCTCCGTCTCCGGTTCGGGCAACGGTTCGGGCAAGGGCCTGACCGCTGTCGCCGCCGGTACCGTTACCATCGGTAACTCCGACGTCTTCGCCGAGACCAAGCTCGAGGCCGACCAGGTCAAGAACCTCGTCGACCACGAGGTCGCCGTTGTGGGCATGGGTCCCGTCGTCTCCAAGAACGTGACGGTCGACGACCTGTCCCTTGGGCAGCTCAAGGGCATCTTCTCCGGCCAGATCACCAACTGGAAGGAGGTCGGCGGCGACGACGCCACCATCGTCGTGCTCAACCGCAAGGCCGGCTCCGGTACCCGCGCCACCTTCGAGGCAGCCGTCTTTGGCGACGAGGCCGTCGACTTTAAGGGCGACGCCGAGCTCGACAAGTCCGGCGATGTCCAGACTCAGATGGGCAGCACCGACAACGCCATCTCCTACCTGGACTTCTCGCACTTCGATGACTCCAAGTTCAACGCCATCAAGGTCGAGGGCGTGGAGCCCAAGAGCGCAAACGTCACCGACGACTCCTTTAAGATCTGGGCTACCGAGCACATGTACTGCGCTAAGGACGCCGACGAGGTCACCAAGGCCTTCCTGGAGTTCATGCTTTCCGACGACGTCCAGGGCAAGCTCGTCGAGGAGCAGGGCTTCATCCCCGTCTCTGCCATGAAGGTCGTTAAGGATGCCAGCGGCAAGGTCTCCGCTAAATAAGTAATCGCCCCGGAAAGGTTTGCAATGGCAAAACAGCTGCCAAAACGCGACCTTGAGAACGTGGGCCTGGGCGTCACGGGCGCGTGCGTAGCGCTCGTGACGCTTGTCGTTGCCGCGCTCATCTTTATGGTCGCCCAAAAGGGCCTCTCGGCTTTTCTCAAGGACGGCGTTTCGGCCGTCGAGTTCTTCACCGGCACCAAGTGGGACCTAGCCAACACGGCCGAAAACGGCCTGCCCTACACCGGCGCCCTGCCCCTGATCGTCACCTCATTTGCGGTCATGGTACTCTCCACGATCATTGCGCTGCCCATCGCCATCGGCTCTGCCATCTTTGCAGTCGAGATTAGCCCTAAGTTTGGTTCCAAGGTCTTTCAGCTGCTTATTGAGCTTTTGACCGGCATTCCCTCGGTCGTCTTTGGCCTGATCGGCTTTCACGTGGTCGTCGGTCTTATGAAGAGCGTTTTCCACGTGAGTACGGGCTTGGGCATCTTGCCCGGCGCCATCGTGCTGGCCGTCATGATCCTGCCGACGATGACCACGCTTTCGGTCGATGGCCTGCGCGCCGTGCCCGACAGCTACCGTCAGGGCTCGCTTGCGCTGGGCTACACTCGCTGGCAGACCATCTGGCACGTGGTGCTCAAGTCCGCCATGCCGTCGCTCATGACCGCGGTCATCCTTGGCATGACGCGTGCCTTTGGCGAGACGCTCGCCGTGCGTATGGTCATCGGCGGCATCGAGGCCATGCCGACGTCGCTGCTGTCGCCGGCGTCCACCATCACCACCACGCTCACCACGTCTATGGCGGTCTATGCCGAGGGCTCGGCCCAGGACGATGTTCTGTGGGCGCTCGGTCTGCTGCTGATGGGCATGAGCCTCATCTTCATCCTGATCATCCATCTCATTGGCCGCAAGGGGGCGAAGGCTCGTGGCTAGCACGCGCATCCATACCGACGAGGCGAGACTCGGGCGCGTCCAAAAGCAGGACCGCATCGCCACGGGCGTGCTGACGGCGATCGTCGCCATCGTCATGCTCATCGTCATCTCCATGGTGGCCTATATCCTGTTCGAGGGCATCTCGACGCTGATCCAGCCGGGATTTCTCACGCAGCCCGCGCGCGCCAACGGAACCCAGGGCGGCGTGCTCTACCAGCTGTTCGACTCGTTCTATCTGCTGCTGATCACCCTGATCATCTCGGTGCCCATCAGCCTGGGCGGCGCGGTCTTCCTGGTCGAGTACGCGCCGGACGGGCCCATCCGCGACATCGCCTCCACCGCCATCGAGACGCTGTCCTCGCTGCCTTCCATCGTCGTCGGCATGTTCGGATTTCTGGTGTTCTCGGTTCAGCTGGGCTGGAAGTACTCCATCATCTCCGGCGCCGTCGCGCTCACCATGTTCAACATCCCCATCCTGGTGCGCGTGATCCAGCAGGCGCTCGAGGACGTGCCGCAGACCCAGCGCGATGCGTGCCTGGCCATGGGCCTTACTCGTTGGGAAGCCACGCTGCACATCCTGATCCCCGAGGCCATGCCCGCCATCGTGACCGGCATCGTGCTTTCGGCCGGCCGCGTGTTTGGCGAGGCCGCGGCACTGCTCTTTACCTCGGGCATGAGCTCGCCGGTGCGTCTGAACTTCTTGAGCTTTAACCTGTCGAGCCCCACTTGCGCTTGGAACGTGTTCCGTCCCGGCGAGTCGCTCGCCGTGCACATCTACAAGATCTATGGCGAGGGCAGCCCCGAGGCTCAGCAGATCGTTTGGGGCACCGCGGCACTGCTGATGATTTGCGTGCTGCTGTTTAACGTAGTCGCCCGTATCGTGGGCAAGCAACTGGCAAGGAGGATGACGGCCGAATGAGCGAGATGAATGCAACGCCCGCAACCGAAGCGGCATCGTCCGAGACCCAGGACTTCCTGTCGAGTGTGGGGGAGAGCGAGAAGCGCGTGCGCGTGAGCGGCAAGTCCGTGAGCGACGAGGTCGTGCTCTCCGCCAAGGACGTCAACGTGTACTATGGCGACCACCATGCGCTGCACAATACGTCGCTCGACTTCCACAAGGGCGAGATCACGGCGCTCATCGGGCCTTCGGGCTGCGGCAAGTCGACCTTCTTACGTAGCCTCAACCTCATGAATCGCGAGATTCGCGGCTGCCGCGTGGAGGGCGAGATCAACTACCGCGGACGCAACGTGAACACCAAGACCGAAAACACCTACGAGCTGCGTCGTTCCATTGGCATGGTGTTCCAACAGCCCAATCCTTTCCGCAAGTCCATTCGCGACAACATCACGTTTGCACCCAAACGCCACGGCATTATCGATCGTGACGAGCTCGACCGCATGGTCGAGGAGAGCCTGCGTGGTGCGGCACTGTGGGATGAGGTCAAGGACAAGCTCGACAAAAGCGCCTATGCGCTTTCGGGCGGCCAGCAGCAGCGTCTGTGCATCGCGCGCACGCTGGCACTCAATCCCGACGTGATCCTGTTTGACGAGCCCTGCTCGGCGCTCGACCCCATCTCGACGCTGGCGATCGAGGACCTGATGTCATCGATCGTTGCCGACCGTGCCATCGTTATCGTGACGCACAACATGGAGCAAGCGTCGCGCGTGTCCAACCGCACGGCGTTCTTCTACATGGGCGATATGGTCGAGTACGACGAGACCGACGAGATTTTCCAACGGCCCAAGGATAAGCGGCTGAATGATTACCTCACTGGCATGTTCTCCTAGTCCGGGACATGCTTGAGGCCCGCGGCGGCCACGGTTGCCGCGGGACTGATTGGAGAGGCGGGTCATCTCTTGCGTGAGGTGGCCCGCCTTTTTGTGTCGTGTGCGGCCCGCCTTTTCGCTGCTATCATGGACAACGTTGAATTTCTACGAAGGAGCAGGGCATATGGCGATTCTTTTGGGATGCGATTCCGTCAGCCTAGAGTTTCCCACCAAGCATATTTTCGATAGCGTGACGCTCGGC
>DBFOPE010000123.1:0-38129 GCA_048429085.1 Collinsella sp. | reverse complement strand
GGCAGGTGCTGCAGGCTCTCGGTGATGGCCTTGGAGAAGAACGCAAAACGCTCGCCGTCGTCAAAGAAGCCGTACGGATAGTCGCGCGCAAAGTAGCGCTCGTTGTCGATGAACATATAGGTGACGCCGTCGTGCTCGAGCTTCTCGAGTCCACAGTACTCATTGCGCCAGCCCAGGCTCACGTAAAAGTCGGAGAAGTGCTCCATCTGCGCCTTGTACTCGTCCTTGATGGTGGCGTACTTGGGCACCATCACGATAACCTCGGCGCCGGCGCGCACGAGCGCCGCAGGCAGCGAGCCCGCCACGTCGCCGAGGCCACCGGTCTTAACAAACGGTGCGCACTCGGCCGAGGCAAACACGATCTGCATCTTTTTGCTGGTTTCTGCCATATTGTCTCCCATGTTGTAATTCGAGAATAGCCGCCTGGCGCTAACCGGGCGGCTATTCTACATGTTACGAGCGATGTTGCGGTGCCAACGTTAACGCACGATGGTGGTGTCGGAAGTTAACGGAGCCTTGCCCAGCACCAGAATGTTCTCGGGCGTGCCGCGAAGCTCGGTGTTGGTGGGAACCACGTTGTTCTTGTCCAGGATGGCATTCTCAACGCGGGCGCCGCTCTTGATGATGCAGCTCTGGTTGATGATCGAGTTGGTCACCGATGCGCCCTCCTCGACCACGACGCCGCGCGACAGGATCGAGTTACGCACGGTGCCCTTGATGATGCAACCGGCCGAGATGATCGAGTTGCAGGCGTGACTGCCGGTCGCATAGCGCGAAGGCGGCACGTCGTGAGCCTTGGTCAGGATCGGGCGCTCGGGGTCAAAGAGCTGGTCGGCCACGGTCTGGTCGAGCAGGTCCATGCTGCGGCGATACAGCGACTTCTCGCTAAACACGCCCACGACCTCGCCCTTGTACTCGTAGCTGCACACGTCGATGTTGCCAAAGTCGCCCTGGAGTGCCTCGAGCAGGTCCAGATAGTCGGCTGCCTGGTAGTGGTCGATGATCTCGAGCAGCGTCTCACGGTTGACGATGCAGCAGTCCATAGAGGCGTTGTCGCCGTACACGACGCCGGCGCTCACGCCCGTCAGGCGGCCGTTCTCGTTAATCTCGAGCTTGGTCTCGTCATCGACGTTGCGCGTGGCCTTGCAGTACACCACGGTCATCTGGGCGCCGGAGTTCTCGTGCGCGTCGATGATGGTGTTGAGGTCCATGTTAAAGATGATGTTGGTGCCCATCATCACAACATAGGGTTTGTCCGAGCGCTGGAACAGCGTCTTGTTGGAGATGATGTCGCGCAGCAGGAAGCGCATGCCGCCCTTGGTGGTGCCATACGCGTTGCCGGGCACCATGAACAGGCCGCCCTTCTTGCGATCCAGGCCCCAGTCCTTGCCCGAGCCCACGTGGTCGATCAGCGAGCGGTAGTTGCCCGGCATGACGACGCCGACGGTCTTGATGCCGGCATTCATCATGTTGGACAGCGGGAAGTCGATCAGGCGGTAACGGCCCAAAAACGGAACGGACGCGATGGGGCGGTCCTTGAGCAGCACGCTGCCGTAGGTCGAAGAGTAGTTAGCGGTGATATAACCGATGGCCTTGCGATTGATCATCGGATCATTCCCCCTTCCCGATAACGACGTCATTTCCAACGACGGCCGTATCCTTGGTGGTATCGACAGAGCCGAGCTTCACGCCCTCTTCGACCGTGGAGTTCTCGCCCAAAATAGCGCGGCAGATGTGCGCGCCGCTCTTAACGTGCGCACCCGGCAGCAGCACGGAGTCCTCGACCACGGCGCGCTCCTCGATGATGACATCGGTCGAAATGATCGAGTGACGAGCGGTGCCGTAGATTTTGCAGCCGTTGGAGACCAGGCAATCGTCCAGGCGGCCGTCCGGGCCAATGTAGTGCGGCGGACGTGTGGTGATGTTGGACATGATGGGGAAGTGCTTGTCAAACAGATCGAACTCGGGGTTGTTGCCCAGCAGGTCCATCGAGGTCTCGTGGAAGCTGGCGATGGTGCCGACGTCCTTCCAAAAGCCGTGGAACTCGTAGCTGTACAGGCGCTTGCCCTCGCCGAGCAACTTGGGGATGATGTCTTTGCCAAAGTCGTGGCTCGAGCGCTGGTCCAGGGCGTCCGCCTCGAGCGCCTCGATCAGCACGTCGGCTGAGAAGATGTAGATTCCCATGGACGCGAGGTTCGAATCGGGCTTCTCGGGCTTCTCGGTGAACTTGGTGATGCGGCCGTCCTCGGGGTCGGTGGTCAGGATGCCAAAGCGGCTGGCCTCCTCCCACGGCACGGGCATAACGCTCACCGTGAGGTCGGCGTTGTTCTCAATGTGCGTCTTGAGCATCTTGCGGTAGTCCATGCGATACAGGTGATCGCCCGAAAGTATCAGGACGTACTTGGGGTCGTTAGCCTTGATGTAGTCGAGGTTCTGCGTAATGGCGTCGGCCGTGCCCGCATACCAGGCGCCACCGGTCTGCGTCTCGTACGGCGGCAGGATCGACACGCCGCCGTCGCGGCTGTCCAGATCCCACGCCTCGCCGGAGCCCACATAGGCATGCAGCAGGTAGGGGCGATACTGCGTCAGAACGCCCACCGTGTCGATGCCCGAGTTGGAGCAGTTGGACAGCGAAAAGTCGATAATGCGGAACTTGCCACCAAAGCTAACCGCCGGCTTAGCGATCTTTTGGGTGAGTGCCCCCAATCGGCTGCCCTGTCCTCCTGCGAGGAGCATCGCGATGCATTCTTTCTTACTCATCGATTTCTCCTTCTGTCATCGATGTTCCTAAACCCATTAGCGACGGGCGCGGCGCAATGTCACGCCCGTCGAGTAATGCCGTGCTGGCAAAGGGGAGCTCGCGGCCTTTACGCGTGCCAGATCTCGTCGCGGTACTCGCGAATGGTGCGGTCGCTCGAGAACCAGCCGCTCGAGGCGGTGTTGAGCAGGGCCTTGCGGTTCCAGGTCTCCTGGTCGCCATAGCTGCCCGTGAGTTTCTCCCACGCATCCACGTAGCTGCGGAAGTCTGCCATGACCAGGTCGGGGTCGTTGTTGTTCATGAGCTCGTTGTAGATGCTCTCGAAGTTGCCCGAAAGGCCGGCAAACGTGTTGTCCTTGAGCTCGTCCATCACGCGGCCCAGGCGCTCGCGATCGTTGTTGAGCGTATCCCACGCAAAGTAGCTGTTGGATGCCCAGAGCTGCTCGACCTCGGGGGCGGTCAGGCCAAAGATGGCCTCGTTCTCGCGGCCGGCCAGGTCGGCGATCTCGATGTTGGCGCCGTCGAGGGTGCCCAGCGTAATGGCGCCGTTCATCATGAGCTTCATGTTGGACGTGCCCGAGGCCTCCTTGCCGGCCGTGGAGATCTGCTCCGAGATCTCGGCGGCGGGGTAGATGAGCTGGGCGTTGCTCACGCGGAAGTTGGGGATAAAGCAGACCTTCATGACCCCGTTCACGCGGGCGTCGTTGTTGATGACGTCGGCCACGGAGTTAATGAGGCGGATGGTCTCCTTGGCAAAGGTGTAGCTCGAGGCAGCCTTGCCGCTAAAGATGAAGGTCGTCGGCGTCACGTGGAAGTTGGGATCGGCGATACGACGGTTGTAGATGTCCATCACCTTCATGATGTTCATGAGCTGGCGCTTGTAGGCGTGGAAGCGCTTTACCTGGACATCGAAGACGGTGTTGGGGTCAATGACCAGACCGGTCTCGGCCTTGACGTAGGCGGCCAGACGCTCCTTGTTGGCGCGCTTGGAAGCGCCCACGGCCTTCAGGAACTCGGTGTCGTTCTGGAACTCCTTGAGCTTCTCCAGCTCAAAGGCGTCCTTGAGCCAGCCGTCACCAATAGCCTCGGTCACAAGCTTGGCGTAGGTGGGGTTGGCCTCGGCAAAGAAGCGACGGTGCGAGATGCCGTTGGTCTTGTTGTTGAACTTCTCGGGCGTCAGGGCATAGAAGTCCTTGAGCACGATGTTCTTGATGATGTCGGAGTGGATCTTGGCCACGCCGTTGACGCTATGGCTGCAGATCACGGACAGGTTGGCCATGCGAATCTCGCCGTCCCACAGAATGGCGGTCTGGCGCAAACGCTCCTGCCAGCCTTCCTGCGTGGTGTCGAACGACTCGTGCCAACGACGGCTGATCTCGTCGATGATCTGGTACACGCGGGGGAGGAGCTTGGAGAACGTGCCGATGGGCCACTTCTCCAGAGCCTCGGGCAGGATGGTATGGTTGGTGTAGCTCACGACCTGCGTCACGATGTTCCAAGCGTCATCCCACTCGAGCTTCTTCTCGTCGATGAGGATGCGCATGAGCTCGGGGCCGCACATGGCGGGGTGGGTGTCGTTGGTGTGGATGGCCACAAACTGCGGCAGCAGCTCCCAGTTCTCGCCGTGCTCCTTCTCAAAGGTGTCGAGCAGACTGTAGATGCCGGCCGAGACAAACAAGTACTCCTGCTTCAGGCGCAGCAGACGGCCGTGCTCGCCGGCGTCATTGGGGTAGAGGATGGCGCTGATGGCCTCGGCCTCGGCGCGCTCGGCGTCGGCCAGGGCATAGTCGCCGCGGTTGAAGGCCTCCAGGTCAAAGTGCTCCTCGACCGGCTCGGCGGCCCAGACGCGCAGTTTGTTGACGGTCTCGCCGGCATAGCCCACCACGGGGATGTCGTAAGGGACGGCCAGGATGTCCTGCGTGTCCACCGTGCGGTAGAACGTGCGGCCGTTCTCCTCAAAGCCCTCGACGTGGCCGCCAAACTTAATGGTCACGGCCTTGTCCTGACGGCGGACCTCCCAGGGATAGCCGTGGGTGAGCCATTCGTCGGTGGCCTCGACCTGGCTGCCGTTGACGATTTCCTGCTTAAACAGGCCGTAGCGGTAGCGCATGCCGTTGCCGTAGCCGGCAATGCCCTCGGCTGCCATGGAATCCAGGAAGCATGCGGCAAGACGGCCCAGGCCGCCGTTGCCCAGAGCCGGATCGGGCTCCTGGTTCTCGATGACGGACAGGTCGAAGCCCATGTCGTCGAGCGCCTCGGCGACCATGTCGCGCACGCCAAAGTTGAGCAGGTAGTTGTCAAGCAGGCGGCCGATCAAAAACTCGATCGAGAAGTAGTACACGCGCTTCTTGCCCTCGGCGGTGACGCGGGCGTCGCTCTTGGTGGCAACGGTGCGTGCCTTCTCGGCCACGAGCTTGGCCAGGGCGTTAAAGCGGTCCAGATCGCTGGCAGCCTCGACGCTCTTGCCGCTGATGCTCATGACGGCATCGCGATAGAGCTCGGTAAACTCCTGCTTGTTGTCGAAGATCTTATTCATACGTTCCTTTCCCCCCGGGGATGTTTCTCCCGGAACGGTTATGACTTGTATCCTACGCCTCGGCGAGGCGGGTAATTACAGCTGTAACGGCTTTGTTACGCATCCTTGGCGGACGACTTAACAGAAGCAGCCTTGGCCTTGGTGGCGGCCTTTTTGGCAGCCGGCTTCTTGGTCGCGGTAGCCTTAGCAGCGGGCTTTGCGGCGGTCTTGGCCTTGGCTTTGGCTTTGGTCGTCGTAGCCTTCGTCTTAGCCGGAGCCTTCTTAGCAGCCGCAGGCTTGGGCTTCACCGAAGACGCACGTTTGCGCATCGTCTTCTTGGGCTCCTCAACCACGGGCGGCTTATAGCTGCTGGGACCGCGGCGCTTAAGCACCACGCCTGCCAGGCCGGGCACCTTAATCTCGATGGAGTCCATCTGCCCGTTCCAGGGATAGGGCTCGCTCGAGCAGGTGTAGGGCTCCTCACCGGCGTATCCGCTGCCGCCAAACTCGGGACGGTCAGAATCGAAGACGACCTCCCAGTCGCCCTCGCGCGGCACGCCCACGCGGAAGCTCTCGTAGCTCGCCGGGTCAAAGTTGATCAGGATCACCAGGTCGTCGTCGATGTCCTCGCCCTGGCGCACAAAGCTCACGATGGACTGCTTGGAGTTGTCCGCATCGATCCAGGTAAATCCGTCGTCGGTATAGCCGCGCTCGTATAGGGCAGGCTCGGCGGTGTACAGGTGGTTGAGCGCCTTGATAAACGCCTGATGATGCTTGTGGGTCTCGTACTCCTCGGTCAGGAACCACTGGATGGACTCGTAATAGCGCCACTCAATAAACTGGCCGATCTCGTTGCCCATAAAGTTGAGCTTGGCGCCGGGGTGCGTCATCTGGTAGAAGGCCAGCGTGCGCAGGCCGGCAAACTGGCGCCACCAGTCGCCCGGCATGCGGCCGATGAGCGAGCACTTGCCGTGCACGACCTCGTCGTGGCTGAGTGGGCAAATAAAGTTCTCGGTAAAGGCATACATAATGGAGAACGTGAGCAGCCCGTGGTTGCCGGGGCGCCACGGAAAATCGGTCTGCATGTAGTGCAGGGTGTCATTCATCCAGCCCATGTCCCACTTGTAGTGGAAGCCCAAGCCGCCATCCTGCGGCGGATAGGTCACGAGCGGCCACGCAGTGGACTCCTCGGCCATCATCATCACGTCGGGGTAGTGCGCCTCCACGGCGCAGTTGACCTGGCGAATAAACGCGCTGGCGTCCAGATCCTCCTCGGTACCGTACTTGTTGAACTTCTTTTGGCCGGGATCATCAATGCCAAAGTTGAGGTACAGCATGCTGGATACGCCGTCCATGCGAATACCGTCCACGTGGAAGTTCTCGAGCCAGTACAGCACGTTTGAGACCAGGAAGGAGCGGACCTCGCCGCGAGCGAAGTCAAACTTGTGCGTGCCCCAGTTGGGGTGAATCTCGTGCTCAAACAGCATGTGGCCGTTAAAGGTAGCAAGGCCGTGGGAGTCGGCGCAAAAACCGCCGGGCACCCAGTCCATGATCACGCCAATGCCTGCCTCGTGGCATGCATCGATAAAGTGCATGAGCTGCTGCGGGTTGCCGTAGCGTGACGTGGCGGCGTAGTAGCCGGTCGTCTGGTAGCCCCAGGAGCCATCGAAGGGATGCTCCATAAGCGGCATGACCTCGATATGCGTGTAGCCCATGTCGCGGACGTAGTCCACGAGCTCCACCGACAGGTCGTCATAGGTGTAAAACTCACCTCGCTGCGCGGGGAAGGGATCCATGGGGCCGGGGTAATTGCCGTACTCGTCGGGTTCGCCCTGCGGCGCGTCGCCGTGGCGCTTCCACGATCCAATATGCACCTCGTAGATGTTAAGGGGCTGCGACATGTGATTGTGGCCGGCGCGGCGCTTGAGCCACGCGGCGTCGTTCCACTGGTAGCCATCGAGGGTCCACAGCGCGCTCGCCGTCCCCGGAGGGCACTCGGCCTTAAAGGCGTACGGATCGGCCTTGTAGAGCTTTTCGCCCTCGTTGGTCTCGATGAGATATTTATAGAGCTGACCCTGCTCGGCGCCAGGAATAAAGCCTTCCCAAATAGAGCTCGTATGCACGGGCACCAGCGGGTTGGCCTGCTCATCCCAGTCGTTAAATTCGCCAATGACATGGACGCTCTTTACGTCGGGCGCCCAAACGCAAAAACGCCAGCCGCGCGTACGGTTCTGCGTGTCGGGGTGCGCGCCCATCTTTTCCCAACTGCGCTCCCACGTACCGATGCCAAACAGGTAGACATCGTCCTTGGTGAGCTCCGGCGCGTGCGGGGCGGCTTTACGGGTAGCAGGCTTTTTAGTTGCTGGCTTTAGCTTTGTATCGCTCACGTTTGATCCCATCATGACGCGGCAGCGTGTTGCCTTGGTGACTAGATGCGAAAGGTCCAAGGCTGCACGAATCGAAGGGACGGCGAAAGCTCTATGATTCGTTCCACCTCGCGTGCTCGGTGGAACTTTCGGCAAAAACTACGATAACACCTGTACGTTACTTTTATGGACGAAAGAGGATTTGCGGGGGCGTTTAATCGGTAAGCGCCATGTTTATACCACTGGCAGAATTGCGATGGTAAAACTCTTGACAGTTTTACCAATTAGGGTTTCAAGATAGTTGGGTTGACGTTTGGTAAAACGTTTTTAGCAGGTTGTTTACCATTTGACATTGAAAGGCTCGTTTATGGACCGCATCGCTGCCCCAAGTGTTGCTTTTATTTTCGATTGCGACGGCACGCTGGTTAATAGCACCCCCGTTTGGGCCTATGCCCAGCCAGAGTTATTGCACCGCCACGGGGTTGACGTGACGGTCGACGATTTTGCCCAGTTTGAGCATTTATCGCTCGAGGACGAGTGCCAGGCCTACCACGACACCTGGGGCATTGGCGAAAATGGCGAGGAGCTCTACCGCGAGCTGAGCGACATCCTGATCGATGGCTACTCCAAGGTGCCGCCCCGTGAGGGTCTGCTGACGTTTTTGGAGCAGGCGAAGGCCGCCGGCATTGCCATGTGCGTGGCCACGTCCACGCCGGCCGAACTGGTTACGTCTGCGCTTGCGGGTGCTGGCCTTGATCGTTATATGGAGCTTATTACCACGACGGGCGAGGCGGGGCGCTCCAAGCAGTTCCCCGATGTGTACGAGTTGGCGCTGCGTCGCCTGGAGGAGCGCCACGGGCACAAGTTTGAGCGCGCGTGGGTGTTTGAGGACGCCGTCTTTGGCCTTAAGAGCTCTGGTATCGCTGACTTTAAGCGCGTGGGCATCTATGATCCGCTCGGTCGTATGGAGCGCGATGAGGTTCGCGAAAACTGCGACATCTTTATCGATAGCTATGAGGACCTGGATTTGGCCCGCGTGCTTGCGTTTGAGGGATAGGCGAGGTCTATGGCTTTTAAGGTATTGGTGGTCTGCGGCTCGCCCGTGGTGGCGAGCGCGGATCTGTTGCGTAGGCTAGCGGGGGAGTGCGACCACGTTGTCGCCGTGGACCGCGGGCTCGATGCGCTTCTGGGCGCGGGACTGGGCTGCGATGTGTATGTAGGAGATGCCGATACGGTGAGCGATGCGGGTCGCGCGTTGGTCGATGCCGCTACCGACTTTGAAGTTGAGCGCCACGACCCATACAAGGACTATACCGATCTGGCGTTGGCGCTCGATTCGGTCCGCCGTCGCTGGCCGGGTGCCGAAGTGATTGCGACCTGCGCCACCGGCGGCCGTCCGGATATGGCGCTTTCCGTACTGGGGTTGCTCGCAGGCTACGAGGACGCTCCCATCTGGATCGAAGAAGACGAAGTGACGGCCAGAATCCTGCACCAGGACGAGACCTGGACCATCGAAAACTCCGAGGGCAAAACCTTCTCCATCATCGCCATTGCTTCCAACACCAAGGTAAGCGAACACGGCCTAGAGTGGGAACTAGATCACAGCCCCCTAGGCTTGTTAGCCGACACGGGCATTAGCAACATAGTAAGATCCACCGCAAAGATCGAAGTCCATACCGGCACCGCTATCGCGTACCTCTACGAGTAAGGGCCATAACATCAGGGTTTTATCGGGACGGTGGGCAGAAATAATCGCTCGAAGAGTGATTATTTCTGCCCCGTCCCAGGAAAACCCGTAAATAAGACCAACAACCCGTCCCAGGAAAACCCGTAAATAAGACCAACAACCCCAAAATTCCCTCTTGCATCCCCGCAAACATTCCCCTATAGTATCTCCTCGTCACGGGGGCGTAGCTCAGCTGGGAGAGCGCTTGACTGGCAGTCAAGAGGTCAGGGGTTCGATCCCCCTCGTCTCCACCACCGTGAATGCAGAGCCTCCGGGAATTCGGAGGCTTTTTTCATATGCAGCCACCGCGCAAACCAAAGTGACTCCACACCAGCACCCACACCCAAAAAAGTTGCGCAATTTATTTCCTACTTCTGTACATAGTTTGTTAACTCAACATAATTCCTTTTTGCATTTCTCACGGTCAGCGTTGCAGCTCGAGCGGTGTGCGCCAACAGTTACACCCGCATAAACCTGCGTCAATGTGAACAAGTTTGCAAAATAACCCCCTTAAGCACTGCAAGTGAACGATATGTTGCCGTGCTCGGCCTAAATCGGTTTCTAGCCGCCTTGTGCTAGGATGGCTATTGTTACATGGGTTCAACTGCGCTCTCGGCTTAACCGGTCGCGAAGCGCAGGGCAGATCAGCATCCGGCCGTAACGGCGGTGCCAGAAAAACCACGAGCCCCAATAGCGTCGTCATGCGTATCTCATCGAATGACTTGTTCTTGTCTATGTGCAAGCTGTTTTATCGAATTGATATCTCATGACTAATCGCAGCAGTCCTACAGCTGTTTGCGTGCGTTTCAGTTTTGTTCCCGCTTGACTGGATCGCACGCAGCCAGCTGGGGACGCGGTCATTTTTGCGATACACTTCCGCGTCTCTAGCCACTGCGCTTATACATACCGTTCACGGTGGGGCAGAGCCGCGTGCTTGTCTAACTGGGCTCAGGGTTTGAATATGGAGCGCCTTCGCGCACAAGCGCCCTGGCGAAGCCATACCCAAACCCCGTGAGCCACACGTAAGACAGCAAGGGGGTGGTGCTCGTGTGGTATGTGATCCAGGTCATTAACGGTCGCGAAGACGTAATGCGCGAGCGCATTGAGCGCGTGGTGCCGCAGGGCGCCATGCAGGAGCTCTTTTATCCCCAATTTCAAACCGAGATCAAGGTGCACGGCGAATGGGTCAATACGACCAAGCCGCTCTTTCCCGGTTATCTCATCTGCGATACGGCAGATCCCCGCACCGTGCAACAGTGCCTGCTGCGCATGGACGACTTTGCCCGGGTGCTTTCCCAGGATGGTCAGTTTGTGCCGCTGGCAAAAGAAGAGACCCAGCTCATTGGCAGCTTTACGCATAGGGGAGACCGCGTGGTGCCCATGAGCGAGGCCTTAAAGGACGGCGACCAGGTCGTAGTGACGGCAGGTCCGCTGCTGGGCCACGAAGGCCTTATCAAAACCATTAACAGACGCAAGAGCATTGCTTATCTGGAGCTCGACCTGTGCGGCCGACGCGTGACTACCCGCGTTGGCCTTGCCGTGCTTTCAGCCGAGCAGCGCGTAATGCGAAACCTTAAAAAGGCGATCGCCTAGCTGTTGGCGACTGTGTAACGGAGCAGGGAGGATCCTCGGAGGCGGGGACGTAGGCAACGGTACAAATAGGGAAGAGAAGAACTTATTTTGAACACTGAATCCAAGAGCGCAAAGCAAAAGGGGAAGATGAGCGCCTTCGAGCCGTACGCGCTGATGGTCTATGACTTTGCAGCGACCTTTATCGCGGTATTTATTGCATCGTGGGGAACGCAGCATTGGGCAACGCTCAGCGGAGCAGCGGGCGCATGCCCGGCTATTCTTGTGCTTGCGCTTGTTAACGTTGTCGTCTTTTGGTTCTTTCATATGTATAGCAGCTTGTGGCGCTATGCGAGCATTTCCGAGGCTGGACGTATTGTTGCAGCTGTAACGGTAGGATCAGTAATTGGCGACGTTATCTTTAACGTGTTGTTTGGCAAGGGCATGTCCCTCCGTGAGGACGTTATAGCATGGGCTGTCGTCCTCATTATTTGCGGTGGCGGCCGCTTTGCCATTCGCGCCATTTATGGTAGCCAGCTCTGGCGCTTTAAAAGCAATTCTGATGCGCACCTCCCGCGTACGCTCATCGTAGGAGCAGGGGAGACCGGCTCGCTAACAATTAAACGTATGCTCAACGGAGATCCCGATATGATCGGTGATCCGGTTGCCGTTGTTGACGATGATCCCAATAAGCAAAATCAGCGTATTCATGACGTTAAGGTCTGCGGTACTTGCGCCGATATCCCTACTATTGCGCACGATTGTGAGGCTGAACAGATTGTCGTGGCAATTCCGAGTGCCACGCATGAAGAGCGTCAGCGAATCTATGACCTGTGCATGAAGACAGGTCTTAGGGTCCTCACGCTCCCCAATGTCCGCGATATTCCGCAGGATGGTGTTGGCAGGGTTGCCCTTCGTGAGGTCGAAATTAGCGACTTGCTTTCTCGCGAGGAGAAGTCGCTTGACCTTAACCAGATGGGCTACGTTACCGGTAAGCGCATTTTGGTCACGGGCGGTGGCGGATCGATTGGCTCCGAGCTTGTGCGTCAGCTTCTTCCGGCTAAACCGACCCAAATCGTGTTGTTCGACATTTACGAGAATACGACCTACGAGCTGTATCACGACATCATCAAGACCGCTCATGATCAGGGCACTGATATTCAAGTCTATATCGGCTCCATTACGCATCTTCCAGCGATTACCAAGGTCTTTGAGAAGTACCATCCTCAAGTTGTTTTCCATGCTGCAGCCCACAAGCACGTTCCTCTTATGGAACACAACGCCCGCGAGGCAATCGAGAATAACGTTTTTGGCACCCTCAATGTTGTACGCCTTGCCGATAAGTACCAGTGCAGCCACTACGTGCAGATTTCTACCGATAAGGCCGTTAATCCTACTAACGTGATGGGTGCCACCAAGCGCATGGACGAGATGATCGTTCAGTATTACGCAGCCAACAGCAAAACTATCTTTACTGCTGTTCGTTTTGGAAACGTTCTTGGTAGCCACGGTTCGGTCATTCCGCTGTTTAGGCGTCAGCTGCGCGAGGGCGGCCCCATCACCATTACGCACAAGGACATTACTCGCTACTTCATGACCATCCCCGAGGCAAGCAAGCTGGTCATTACCGCAGGTGCGTTGGCTCACGGTGGTGAGATCTTTGTTCTGGACATGGGTGAGCCGGTCAAGATCTACGACCTTGCCGTGAACCTCATCACGCTTAGCGGTCTTAAGCCCGGCAAAGACATCGAGATTAAAGAAGTCGGCCTGCGTCCTGGCGAAAAGATGTACGAGGAGCTCCTTATGGACAACGAGCAACTCCTGCCGACTGAACATTCCGAGATTCGCATCTCCACAGCCGAGGCCGACAAGATGGAAGAGATCAAAGACAAGCTTGAGAAGCTTCATGACTGCCTCGACAAGGATAACGACACGGTTAAGTCCGTGCTCGCTGAGGTTGTACCTACATATCATCCGCAGTTTAACGATTAGGGATAAGGAGTCACGATGGACATTAAGCCCTTTGAGAACAAGGTTTGGCTAAGCTCGCCTACCATGCACGGCGATGAGCTCAAATACATTACCGAGGCATATGAGACCAACTGGATGTCGACGGTAGGCGAGAATATCAACGAAGTCGAGCGACAAATGGCCGAAAAGATTGGTTGTGGCTATGCCGTTGCCCTTTCTTGCGGTACTTCTGCTCTGCATCTTGCCATGAAGCTCGCTGGAATTAAGCCCGGTGATGAGGTCCTTTGCAGCGATATGACGTTCGACGCTACGGTGAACCCAGTTGTTTATGAAGGTGGAGTCCCTGTATTTATCGATACCGAGTGCGATACCTGGAACATGGATCCTGTCGCCTTGGAGAAGGCTTTCGAACTGCATCCGACTGCAAAGGTCGTTGTGGCGGCGCATCTTTACGGAACGCCTGGCAAAGTCGAAGAGCTTCGTTCAATTTGCGATGCGCACGGGGCTGTCCTTGTTGAGGATGCTGCTGAGTCACTTGGCGCCACGTATAAAGGTCGTCAGACCGGCACGTTTGGTGATATCAGCGCCATTAGCTTTAACGGCAATAAGATCATTACTGGTTCCGCTGGTGGCATGCTTTTAACTGATAGCAAAGAGGCAGCCGAAAAAACGCGCAAATGGTCGACCCAATCGCGCGAAGCTGCTCCCTGGTACCAGCATGAGGAGCTTGGTTATAACTATCGCATGAGCAATGTAATTGCCGGTGTCGTGCGTGGCCAGATTCCGTATCTGGAGGAACATATTGCCCAAAAGAAGGCTATTTATATGCGTTACAAAGAGGGCTTCAAGGGTCTGCCGGTAAGCATGAACCCCTATGATCCTAGCGTTTGCGAGCCGAACTTCTGGCTTTCCTGCATGCTGATTGAGCCCGAAGCGATGTGCAAACAGGTTCGTGGCGAGAGTGAGGCGCTTTACGTAAGCGAACCTGGAAAGAGCTGCCCCACCGAGATTCTTGAGGCTATTGCTGCCATTAACGCCGAGGGCCGCCCCATCTGGAAACCCATGCATATGCAGCCTATTTATCGCATGAATGCATTTGTGACGCGTGAGGGCAATGGTCGAGCTAAGACCAATGCGTATATTTCCGGCGGTGTAACGGGTTCAGATGGCTTGCCTTTGGATATTGGCGCCGACATCTTCCATCGTGGTCTCTGTCTACCCTCCGACAACAAGATGACTCCCGAGCAGCAGGACGTAATCATCGAAGTTATTAGGCGTTGTTTTGAGTAGTTTGGGTAACGAGACTTTCTACCAACGTTATGGCAAACGGGTCATTGATTTGTGCCTGTCTCTTGTCTTGCTCATTCTCTTCTGGTGGGTACTGGCGATCGTGGCAATTTTGGTGCGCGTGAAATTAGGTAGTCCCGTTCTGTTCAAACAGCCTCGCCCGGGTAAGGACGAGAAGATATTTAACCTTTATAAGTTTCGCACCATGACTGATGAGTGCGATGAAAACGGCAATCTTTTGCCCGACGAGGTGCGCTTGACAAAGTTTGGCAAGGCTTTGCGTGCGACAAGCTTGGATGAGTTGCCTGAGGTGCTTAACATCGTGCGAGGCGAGATGGCTATTATCGGGCCGCGTCCGCAGTTAGTGCGTGATATGGTGTTTATGACGCATGAGCAGCGTAAGCGCCATCGGGTACGCCCGGGTCTTTCCGGGCTGGCCCAGGTTAACGGGCGCAATGCCATCGCTTGGGACGAGAAGCTCGCCTATGACCTCAAGTACATCGAGCGTATTACCTTTACAGGTGACGTTGCCATCTTCTTCAAGACCATCGGTAATGCCTTCGTAAAACAGGAAGGCATTACCGAAGACGGCATGGCCACCGCCGCCGACTACGGCGACTATCTGCTTGCCGAGGGCCGCGTGACGCGTGAAGAGTACGACGGCCTGCAAGAGCAGGCGAAGAAATTATTGAACGAAGCGGTCGTGATCCAGTGAGGAAAAACGCTAAGGAGTTTGGCCTTGTTTCCGTCGTAATGCCATCGTATAACTCTGAACACTTTATTACGGAAAGCATAAAGAGCGTACAGTCTCAGACATACGGCGATTGGGAATTGCTAGTCGTTGACGACTGCTCTAAGGACGGTACCGTCGCCGTCGCCGAGGCCATCGCTAAGGACGACCCGCGCATCCACGTTTTCTCGAATGAGCTCAATTCGGGCGCGGCGTGCTCGCGTAACCGCGCGCTTCGAGAGGCAAGGGGCGATTGGATTGCCTTTCTGGACAGCGATGACCTTTGGAAGCCGGAGAAGCTCGAGAAGCAGCTCGCGTTTATGCACGAAAACGACTGCGCTTTCTCATATACGGAGTATGAGACGATAAGCGAGAGCGGTGAACCCCTGGGGCGTCGCTACTCAGGGCCTAAACATATCACCTGCGGAGGTATGCGCCGCTATTGTTGGCCGGGGTGCCTGACTGTGATGTACGACAGGCGCAAGGTTGGCTTGGTGCAGATAGCCGACTTAAAGAAACACAACGATTATGCCATATGGCTGAAGGTAGCTAAGAAGGCTGACTGCTTGTTGCTGCCCGAGGTGCTCGGGAGGTATCGAATAAGGACATCGTCGGTCTCGCACGGCGTGGGCTTCAAGGGGCAGGTTTCCCATCTTTACGCGCTTTGGCAGCAGGGTGAGGGAATGGTATTTCCGCACGCGGCTTGGAGAACATTTGTGAACCTCGTTTTCGGAGCGTACAAGAAGCTGAAGTACGCCAGCAATTGTGATTGAATCTGTGGGACAAGGCTTTCGATAAATGGAAATAACTAAACAGATAAAGACGGTGGGCATCATCGGGCACTTTGCTGAGGGGCTCGACATGGCGGATGGCCAGGTCGTGAAGACTCGAACGGTCCGCGAGTTGCTGCGCGATGTCTGCGGGAATGAGAATGTCCGATCCGTCGATACGCGTGGGTGGCAGAAGCGCCCGATTGCACTTATTCGTGAGTGCACCGAACTCGCGAAGTTCTCTGATGTCCTCATTATGCTTCCGGCCCATAACGGACTGAAAGTCTTTGCGCCGATGCTCATTAACTTACGGAAGCGATATGGCTGTAAAGTCGTGTACTCGGTCATCGGCGGGTGGCTCGCCGAATTTATAGCCGGACAGTCTTTTCTCACGAAGAAGCTCAAATCGTTCGATGCGATACTAGTTGAGTCCGAACGAGTTAAGGCTCTGCTCACTGCGCAAGGTTTCGAGAACGTGCTCGTCGCATACAACTATAAGCGCCTGCCACTTCTCGAATCCTCCGAACTCGCGAAGCCATCCGGTGAGCCATGGCCTTTAGCAGTCTTCTCCCGCATCTACGAGGACAAAGGTATTGACGACATCGTGTGGGCTGTGCGTAAGGCGAACAGTCAGCTTGGTCGTCGCGCTTTCAGGCTCGACATTTACGGAAACGTCCTAGCCGAGTACAAGGAGCACTTCTACGCTCTCATGCCTGACTGCGACGTCTCCGAGGTCGCCTACAAGGGCGTGGCGCCCGCGGGCGAGAGCACTTCGGTCCTCAACGGGTACCTCGCCCTGACCTTTCCAACGAGGTGCCCGGGCGAAGGCGTGCCAGGCACCGTGGTCGATGCTTACTGTGCCGGTATACCTGTGATTGCGTCGCAATGGCTAAGTTATGCCGAGATGGTCAAAGAAGGCGAAACAGGCGTGACGTATGAATTCCGCAACCGTGAGGCGTTGCTGGACATCCTACTTAATCCCAGGCTGCGCGAGCAGCTGCTTGCAATGAAAGAATCTTGCCTTCGTAAGGGGCGCGACTACTCGTACGAAACGGGCTTGAGGGCATTCAAGCTTCTTGTTGAAAGCAATTTCGATGTGCACAACTAATAAACCACAGCGACTGCTCTGTATTGTGTCGAACATGGACACAGGTGGTGCTGAAACATTCTTAATGAAGATGTATCGTCAACTAGATCGAACGCGTTATCAGATGGACTTTGTTGTTTCCGGTGATAAGCGAGGCTATTACGAAGACGAAATCGAACGCCTTGGAGGCAGGGTTTTTCGAATCACTCGTAAAACGAAGGATTTCTCCGCCTATCGTCGTGAGCTCTTCGATGCAGTTCGCGAAGATGGTTGCCCCGTCGTTCTGAGGATTGGTTCGAGTGCTTTTTCAGCTATCGACCTGTGGATTGCGAAACGTGCAGGCGCGCGAAGGCTTGCGTTGCGTTCGAGCAATGCCAGCGACGGTAAGGCCGGTCTTGGCATGCTTCTGCAGAGGGCCCTGCGTCGACCGTTAACGTCGGTGGCCGATGTGAAGATAGCGCCGTCGGACTTGGCGGCCGAGTATACGTTCGGGCCTATGGCCATGAGAAAAGGCGAGGTTCATTACTTACGTAACGCGCTCGACCTAGATGCCTATGCTTTCTCAGCAGAGAAGCGCTCAGCCATACGTGCTGAGCTCAGCATCGACGCAGGCGCGTTGGTAGTGGGACACGTGGGACGCTTTGCGCCGCAGAAGAACCACGGCTTTCTGATAGAGGCTTTTGCCAAGTTATTGAAAACTAGACCCGACGCGAAACTTGTGCTGGTAGGTAAAGGCGAGCTTGAGAGCGAAGTGCGCGAAAAGTCTGATGCGCTTGGCGTGCTGTCGAGCATCGTGTTCACCGGCGTGCGCTCTGATGTGCCGGCGTTGCTGTCGGGATTCGACGTGCTGGCATTGCCGTCGTTTTATGAGGGCATGCCAAACGTGGTGATTGAAGCTCAGGCGGCCGGACTTGCCTGCGCTGTATCGGATACTGTGACGAGGCAGGCTGATGTGACGGGATTAGTGGAATTCCTGCCTATAGACGATACAGAGGCCTGGGCGAAAGCATTGGTATCCGCCACGGATGGCAAGCGTCCCGACACGAAGGCAGCCCTGGCTGCGGCGGGGTATGACGTCGCCAAAGCCGTTGAGGAGTTCGTAGAGCTGGTGTATATCGATGAATAGGGCTATTGCGGTCGGTAAGACCGAGAAGCGCGACAAGCTGTTCGAGAAGATCGCGAACATCCTTCTGGTGCTGTATGCGATCTCCATCTACATCTGGTCGGACGACGAGGGAATGGTCGTTTACTCGACTTTGCTGTGCTTCGCGTCGATGGCCTTCATGCTGATCGTCATTCTCCCGAGGCGCCATATCGTTCTATCCCGACCGATGACGTACTTACTTTTGTTCGACGCGTACTGCATAGCGTCGATACTCTGGGCGAGGGAGTCGTGGCGAGCCGAGACCATAGCCTTGCGTACTCTGCCGATGCTCACAGTGTTTGCGATAATTCTGTACAACTATATCGTCGAGGTCGATGGGAAACAGACCCTATTCAATGCGATTTATATCGCCGGAATCGCCCTAGCGGCCTACACGATTTGGATGCAGGGCGGAATCGGCGGCTATCTCCAGCTCCTAAACTCGGGCATGCGCGTCGGCGACAACGTGAACAACGTGAACACCATCGGGCTGGGGACTGGCATATCGGTGATCATCGCGTTCTACTACGTGATGTTCCACAAGAAGGTCTACCACTTGGCGCCGCTTGCGCTCTGCGGGTTCGTCGCCCTGCGCACTGGTAGCAACAAAGCACTCATTATCATGGCGCTCGGGTGCTTCCTCGTACTTCTGTTCTACGCATACATCACGAACAACATCGTCACCATGTTGAAGGCCGGCTTGGTTCTCGTACTGGTGGGCTTGCTGGTGGTCGCACTCTTGCAACTTCCCATTTTCGAGACGATCAACAAACGTTTCAACGGCATGATCAACGCATATCTGGGCGTCGGCAAGATAGACAACTCGGCGAGAATCAGGGACTACCTGGTTCAGGTTGGGCTTCAGCAGTTTGCCAAGACGCCGTTCTTCGGCATCGGCGTCAACAACGGGGCGACCGTTGCGCTTGCGGCAGTTGGAAACGACTATTACCTGCACAACAACTACGTTGAGCTGTTGGTCGACTGCGGCGTGGTGGGGACTTTTTTCTTTTACGGCGCCATTGTGTCATCCCTTCTCAAAGTTGTAAAAGGACTCAAAAAGGGCGGTCCCATGTTCGCGCTCGTCGCCATCATCCTTCTCGCATGGTTGATTATCCAGTACGGATACGTCTGCTATTACAGCAAGACCACCTACCTTTACATAGCTCTCGCCGCCGCCGTCGCGTTCCCGATAGCCTCGGAGCGCAAGAAGGCTGTCGGTAGATATCAGGAGGGTCGATAGATGAACAAGTTAGCCAAAGCTATCCATAACCCCTGGCTCGTGTACTCCTACGCTGCTGGCAAGGGTCTCACCGACTGGGTCCCCGATGGGCCGCATCTGAAGGCGATGTACCGCGCGACGATTGGTAAGAGGCTTAACCTCGATAATCCCGTGACGTTTAACGAGAAGCTTCAGTGGCTCAAGATTCACGACCGCAACCCCCTGTACACCACGCTCGTGGACAAGTATCGCGTGAAGCAGTGGGTGGCCGACCGCATCGGTGCGGAGCACGTGACCCCGACTTACGCGATGTGGGAGCGCGCGGAGGACATCGATATATCTGGGCTGCCCGAGCGGTTCGTGCTGAAGACGAACCACGACTGCGGCGGTGTCGCTATCTGTCGTGACCGTGCGACGTTCGACCTGGACGCGGCGAAGGGAAAGCTCGCGGAGCATTTGAAGACTAACTACTTTTGGCGCACGCGCGAGTGGCCCTATAAGGACGTCAATCCCTGCGTGTTCGCAGAGGAGTACCTCGAACCCGATGAGGGGAAGGGCGACCTCACCGACTACAAGGTGATGTGCTTCGACGGGAAGGTGCGCTGCGAGTTCACCTGCACCGACCGCGCCGAGGCCGACCTGCACGTGGACTTCTTCGACGAAGACTGGAACCACCTGCCGTTCACCCGCCACTACCCCAACGCAGAGGTGCCGCCTGAGGCGCCCGCGCGGCTCAAGGAGATGGTCGCTGACGCCGAGAGGCTCTCAGCGGGCATCCCCTTCGTGCGGGTCGACTTCTACGAGCTTGCCGGACAGTACTATTTTGGCGAAATGACGTTCTATCCCGGCGGCGGGATGGAGGAGTTTGATCCCGAGCGCTGGGACGACGAGTTGGGGTCCTGGATCGAGCTACCCGAATCCGTGGGGGGGGGTGGCTCCTCTTGAGTGATGACGCCGTGCTGATAATGCGCGCCGCTCGACATAGCGGACGCCGCAAAGATGGACGCGCTTCCAGTACCGCCGTCAATGGTACCGTTGACTACAAGTTTTACTGTTTCGGCGGAGAGCCGCGATTCATCTATGTTTCGCAGGGGCTTGAGGACCACGCGACTGCGCGAATTAGCTTTCTTGCCATGAACTGGGAGTTCGAGCCGTTCGGACGAGATGATTACGCACGCTTTGAAAAGTTACCCGAGAAGCCCGACTCCTTCAAGGAGATGACAGAGCTTGCACGGGAGCTCGCTGTTGGAATTCCGTTCGTGCGTGCAGACTTTTTCGAATACAAGGGAGACGTTCGCTTCTCGGAGATGACGTTTCATCCTTGCGCGGGTTTTATGCCCTTTGATCCGCCGGAGTGGGATGAAAAGGTCGGGAACATGTTGAAATTGAACCTTTCTGGTTTTAAAGGCTGGTGAGTGGGATAAGCGAAAAGCACGAAACAGTACCGCGTTTCTCGGTGCTTGTTCCCTGTTATAACGTTGAGAGATATATCGAGGCCTGCGTCTCTTCTGTCATGGGCCAGACGTTTGGCGATTGGGAAATCGTCGCGGTCGATGACGGGTCGACGGATGCGACAGGGGTAATTCTCGATAGGCTCAAGGATGAGCTTGGGCAGAAGCTGTCCGTCACGCGCGGGGTAGCTACGTCGTTTGTCTCGATTCCGATGACGCGCTTCGCGTAGATGCCCTCGAGCATATTGATGCGGCCATCCGAAAGAGCCCCGGAGCCCTGATACAGTTCAAACTTTGCCGCAAACCTGACTACAGCGGTGACATGTACCCTTGCCTTGACGACGTGCCCTGCCATGTGCCCGTTTCAATCAGCGAGCTGCAGCGCAGCATATGCGAATCCGCGGCCTTCAATAATCTGTGCGGGAAAGCCTTTCCGCTGCGTGCTGTCAACGCACGCGACGATTACAGTGAATTTGCTCACGTTAAGAACGGTGAGGACCTCTTGCAGCTGTTGCCCATCGTAGATGCATGCAAAACAGTGGTATTTCTCGACGAGCCCCTTTACTATTATCGACCGAACGATGCAAGCATCACGCGTAACTACAATCCTGGGATGTATCGATCTGTCAAGACGGTTAATGAGGTATTGAGGGAATATGCCAAGGGGTGGAACGACCCGAGCCTCGAAGGCCTTCTGAAGAAGAGATGGATCGATTCCATTTTGAATTTGCTTCGGCATCTCGAACTCTCTGACTATTCCCTCCTCGAGCTTCGCAGCGCCATTGTCGACTTGCGCAGCGACAATTTCTTTGAAGAATCCTGGGCGGCCAGCAAAGAGAAAATTGCTGGAAGGGGTGGCCTACTCATGCGACTGTTCGCCGGTCGTCATCTTATGCTCGTTGCTATCTCTATCGATATTTCTCGACGAAAATTGAGGTTGAAAAATGCGTAGTAGAAAGGCCCTTCTTAACACGGTTTCCTCTCTGCTAGTCCAGCTGGCGAGCGTCATCGTTGGATTCGTAGTGCCTATAGCCTATATCGGAACCTTCGGATCGGAGACCTACGGCGCGATAGGGACGATTAATCAATACCTCGGCTTCATCGCTCTTCTCGAGGCCGGTGTCGGTGGGGTGACCAGAGCGGCCTTGTACAAGCCCCTCGCCGAGGGCCGCGTTGATGCGGTGAGCTCAATTGTTCGTGCGACCGAGCGTTTCTTTCGGACGATAGGCGGCGTTTTCGTTGGGTATTCCATCATCATCGCCTGCATTTTTCCTTTCATCACTTATTTTACGGGCGAGTGGGTGCTTTCTTTCGCTCTAACGCTTGTAATCGCTGCGGGCACTTTGGCACAATACATGTTTGGTATCACGTATTCCTTGCTTCTGCAAGCTGACCAGCGTAGCTATGTGGCTAACGTGTTCCAGGTAGTTTCGTCTGTAGCTAATGCTGCCGTTATCGTGGTAATGGTGCGAGCGGGCTTCGACGTCGTCGTTGTTCAGGCGGGCAGTTCGTTTGTGTTTGTTCTTCGTCCCGTTATATTGGGCGCATATGTCCGCAGGAAATACAGACTTGTTAAGGATGCCGTGCCGGACAAGACTGCCATCGCCGATAGGTGGAATGGACTCGGGCATCACTTGGCATTCTACCTTCGGTCGAATATCGCTACCATCGCGCTGAGCATGTTTGCCCCGCTGACGGAAGTTTCCGTCTTTGCAGTGTATAACCTTATCGCTCAGGGGCTACAACGGCTTGTTAATGCCTTCTCAAGTGGTGTGGAGGCCGCCTTCGGGAATATGATTGCCAATGGGGAACGCGAGGCGTTGCAAGTGAACTTCCGGGTATATGAGGTCGTCAGCTCGACTCTCGTTGCCGTGGTCTTCTCAACCGCAATTGCCACGGTTCAGCCTTTTTTGGCTGTGTATATGAAAGGTGTTACCGACGCGAATTACCAGCAGCCCCTGTTGGGTGTCGTTCTTTTGGCCGCAACGGCGGTGTACTGCTTCCGCCTACCTTACAACTCTGTTGTCCTCGCTGCGGGCCACTATCGCCAGACACGTAACGGTGCATTTGCGGAAGCTGGGATTTGCGTAGCCCTGAGTTTTCTGCTGGCCGGGCCCTTCGGCGCAACAGGCGTTTCCACCGCGCTACTCGTTGCCACTGTTTTTCGCACTCTGCAGTATGGGGTCTACGCTTCTCGCGTTATTTTGGAGAGGCCACTGCGGGTTTTCGCCGGTCGCTGCCTGTATATCCTTAGCGTGACGACTGCCTGTTCCCTCTTGGGTCTTTATGCCGGTACGTTTTTCAATATTGGTGGATATTGTGCCTGGGGGCTGCTCGCTTTGGGCGTTGTTGCTCTGTCTTCGCTCCTCGTTGTCTTGTCGCTCCATGCGTTTTATCCGCAGGACTTGATGATCGTTTTGGAAAAGATGAAGAGGATCTTTTCTGGTAGCGGGGAAGCATAGGGTTCTTCGTGATGCCCCTGTCGAGTGGAATTTGCTCCCATCTGGATTTCTATGACTGACAAATACAAGAAAGGCATAGCCATGACCGATAAAAAACGCCTTGGGGGGCGCCTCGATTGGCACCGTTATGGATCCGGAGCTACGCCCCTAACTGATCACGCGCTCAGGTTTCTCTATATTTTTCGCAAGGCACAAAGCTCGAAATGTGCTTTCTGGCGCTTCGCCTTGCATCGCATGCGAGAGAAATACGGCCTGGAGATAGCTCGCGCCACCAAGATTGGACCGGGTCTCTACCTAGGACACGCGTTCAACATTACGGTTAACGAAGCCGCCGTCATTGGCGCAAACTGCAACCTGCATAAGGGCGTGACCATCGGCCAGGAGAACCGCGGCAAGAGAAAAGGCGCGCCTGTTTTGGGAGACTGCGTTTGGGTCGGCATTAATGCCATCATCGTCGGAGACATTACGGTCGGAGACGATGTCCTCATTGCCCCTGGTGCATATGTGAACTGCGACATCCCCAGCCATTCTATCGTCTTGGGCAATCCATGTCGCGTTATTCCTCGTGAGAATGCGACCGAAGGATATATCAACCGAAAAGTTGAACTTTAAGCACTTTCATTATTTAGGAGTTTGATATATGGCAAATAGAAAAGTGCTCGTCACTGGAGCCGCCGGCTTTATCGGTGCGTTCCTCGTCAAAAAGCTGCTCGAGGAGACCGATGACGCTATCGTCGGCCTCGACAACCTAAACAGCTACTATGACCCCGGCATCAAGGACGTGCGCCTACGCATGCTGGCCGAGGCCGATGCCGATGGCCGTTTCACCTTCGTGCACGGCGACTTGTGCGATGCCGCCCTCATCGAGCGTCTTTTCGCTCAGAACGGTTTCGACGTCGTGGTTAACCTCGCCGCCCAGGCGGGCGTGCGCTACTCCATCGAGAACCCGCGCGCCTACCTCGAGAGCAACCTCGTTGGCTTCTTCAACATCCTCGAGGCCTGCCGTCACCACCCCGTGAAGCACCTGGTCTACGCAAGCTCCAGCTCCGTTTACGGCGGCAACAAGAAGGTTCCGTTCTCCGAGGAGGACCGAGTCGACTCGCCGGTCTCGCTCTACGCCGCCACAAAGAAGTCCAATGAGCTCATGGCCGCCGCCTACTCGAAGCTCTACTCCATCCCGGCGACCGGCCTGCGCTTCTTCACGGTGTACGGCCCCATGGGCAGGCCCGACATGGCTTACTTCGGCTTCACCGAGAAGCTGCGCCGCGGCGACACGATCAAGATTTTCAACATGGGCGACTGCCGCCGCGACTTCACCTACGTCGACGACATCGTCGAGGGCGTGAGGCGCGTCATGGACGCCGCCCCCGAGGTGAAGATGGGCGAGGACGGGCTGCCGCTCGCCGCGCACCGCGTCTACAACATCGGCAACTCGCACCCCGAGAACCTGCTTGACTTCGTCGACACACTGCAGCGCGTGCTGGTTGAGGAGGGCGTGCTCCCGGCCGACTACGACTTCGAGGCGCACAAGCAGCTCGTGCCCATGCAGCCCGGCGACGTGCCCGTCACCTATGCGGACACCACGGCGCTCCAGCGCGATCTGGGCTACAAGCCCGCGACGCCGCTCGAGGACGGCCTGAGGGCCTTCGCCAAGTGGTATAAGCGCTACTACAACATTTAGGAAATCATGGCCCTGTAACAGGGGCCATTTTCATACGAATTATTGTTCTTTGACAATTGGAGAATGACATGAAGATTGCTGTCGCCGGTACCGGCTACGTCGGCCTGTCCCTCGCCGTCCTGCTCTCGCAGCACAACGAGGTCCACGCACTGGACATCGTGCCCGAGAAGGTCGAGAAGATCAACAACTACCTGTCGCCCATCCAGGACGACGAGATCGAGCGCTTCCTGGCGGAAGCAAAGGCGGGTGAGCGCGAGCTCGACCTGCACGCTACCGTGGACGTGGCCGAGGCCTATACGGGCGCCGACTACGCCGTTATCGCCACGCCCACCAACTACGACTCGGACAGGAACTTCTTCGACACGAGCTCCGTCGAGGCCGCCATCGCCGCAGTGCGCTCGGTGAACCCGGACGCCTGGATCGTCATCAAGTCGACCATCCCCGTGGGCTACACCGCGGGCCTTCGCGAGAGGCTGGGCGATTCCAAAATCTTCTTCAGCCCCGAGTTCCTGCGCGAGAGCAAGGCTCTCTACGACAACCTGCACCCCAGCCGCATCGTGGTGGGCGCGCCGAAGGAGGACGCCGACGCCGTCGCCGCGGCCGAGCGCTTCGCACGCCTGCTTGCCCAAGGGGCGGACCCAGCCGAGCTGGAGCGCGTGAACGCCGACGGAACTATCGGCATCCCGGAGCTCGTGCTGGGCACCACCGAGGCCGAGGCCGTCAAGCTGTTCGCCAACACCTACCTGGCGCTGCGCGTCGCTTACTTCAACGAGCTCGACACCTACTGCGAGGTCCGCGGGCTCAACACCCGCGACGTCATCGACGGCGTTTGCCTGGAGCCGCGCATCGGCAGCCACTACAACAACCCCAGCTTCGGCTACGGCGGCTACTGCCTGCCCAAGGACACCAAGCAGCTGCTGGCGAACTACAAGGACGTGCCCCAGAACCTGATCGAGGCCATCGTGGACGCCAACCGCACCCGCAAGGACTTCGTGGCCGACGAGGTGCTGCAAATGGTCTGGGACCGCGTGTACGAGGGCAAGGAGAAGCCGGTCGTGGGCGTCTACCGCCTGACAATGAAGTCCAACTCCGACGACTTCCGCGCGAGCTCCATCCAGGGCGTCATGAAGCGCGTGAAGGCCAAGGGCGTGCCCGTGGTGGTCTACGAGCCCACGCTGGACGCGCCGGAGTTCTTCGGCTCCGAGGTCACGCACGACCTGGAGGCCTTCAAGGCCGGCTGCGACGTGATCGCCGCCAACCGCTGGAGCGACGAGCTCGCGGACGTGGCGGACAAGGTGTACACGAGGGATCTGTTTAAGCGGGAGTAAGGGACTGATGGCCGCCTGGGTCGGGGCGGTATGATCCTCTATAGTTCATCCGAAATAAAGGCGCCAGAGTATCACGCTAGTTGATGTTCTGGCGCCTATTTGTTTATCCAACAATTGAGTGATTCGAAAAGCCTAAATGGCGGATGTCGAAAGAGGCTGCAGTCAATCAGTAGATGGTCATTGAGAGTCTTACTGCCCTCGTTTCGTAATCTCGCATTTCATTTCGGGTGTTAATTGCAAGATTCTCGAGTCTTGTAATTCCTTTAGAACTATTAGTTGCTAAACGAATAGCATGACCGAGCCACCAGGAACCATAAATTAAATAGCCAACCGGTACTGCATAGGCGATATCCCTAATATCGCCTATGTCCAAATGAACGTCGTCTAACGACAATATCGTTGACTGAGCATTAGGCCGAAAGATTCCGTCTTTATCCGGCCTCGCGAATTTATTCTCTCTGTTTGGAATTGCCTCGCAAAATATGATCCTGAATTCGTTTTGCCAAGAATACGAAGCTCCCTTTGAATACATAGGAGTTAAATTCTGAGTGGAGCCTAGACAATAGTAGTTCACCTTATCCGCCAAGAGCAGGCAGTGGTCGCAGCCATATTGTTTAGTAAGTGCAAGGGCAATCCTATCGACGAACTGCTCCAAATCCGTAATTACAACCGCCGTATCTGCAAATTGTGCGACCCTCTTATTTGCATGCTCTCATTTCTTGCTTTCTGGGTGATATTGGAGCGCCATAGTCGAATAGCACTTCATGTATTTCGTCTCGGAATCATCAATTAAGGTTATGTCGCCGTACTCCCATTTCACATTACGAATAGCGCCTTCATTGCAGTCGCCTCGGAACGAATTGTTTACAGATGAATCATTTTGTATATTCGCAAGCCAGTCCCAACCCCCGAAAGCATTCAACGGCCTGGCGTAAACGTCACCATCAAGAAGCATTTCTGCATACTTGGAATCGGTGACTTTAACCACCGTAAAAGGCTGTTCGAAGGGATGTACTGAAATCGAGCTTCTCAAAGTATCAATCCTTTCTAAAAGACCGCTGCTTGTATCTTATCTAAGGACATCGTAGTCCCGTAATGTGTAAAACCTTATAGGTGCCTAGTAGTTTGAGTCGGGGTTTTCCTTTGCGTGCGTATAGCTCCACGTCATATTTGCTAAACGTCTCTAGTAGCTTTTGTCTGTTCTGCGACAAGGAGAAGCCGATCGTGGGCTTGTTCATTGCATGGCAATGAAGTTCAACTCCGACGACTTCCGCGCGAGCTCCATCCAGGGCGTCATGAAACGCGTGAAGGCCAAGGGCGTGCGCGTGCTGGTCTACGAGCCCACGCTGAACGCGCCGGAGTTCTTCGGATCCGAGGTGACCCACGACCTGGAGGCCTTCAAGGCCGGCTGCGACGTGATCGTCGTCAACCGCTGGGGCGACGAGCTCGCGGACGTGGCGGACAAGGTGTACACGAGGGATCTGTTTAAGCGGGACTAGGGGAGAGGCAGCTGCCTGCGGTGGGCGGCCACACTCTTCCATTAGTTTTACTGCGTTGAGGGCGGGTGTATCGGCTAACGCCAATACACCCGCCCTTCGTTGTTCTTGCTAATTGCAATTACAGTTGCCGCTATTGTGAGTTCAGCACCCTTTGACATGAGGCAGAAAGCTGCCGCGAGGCGAGAAAGCAAGCCACTTCAAATTCATGCCTCGTTTTGCTATCACTCAATGGTCGCATTTATTGTCACCCAAGATGATTTAGTGAATCTAATTGGTGCGACGCACGGTATCGGGAAGTAAAGCAACGACTAAACGACCTTCAATTAGCAACTTATGAATCAAATTCGTTCCATGATCTTTGTTGTCTAGGGTCGCGCCATATGCAGTCAAAAGCGCAATTGCTTTTGACATTGCTTCTTTCTTTGCTTCTTCAACGTCTCCATGATCTTCAGGTTTATGACCGTGCGGTCTGAAAAAGAAGATCAATTTTGTTTCTCCATCATATAGATTCACCGCATCAAATATTGCCTGGAAATATGAATAGTCAGCTTTTCCCAAAGAGTGACCGTAGAACTTTATGACGCGCGTGCCATGCCCATAGGCGCTTGCGTTGGTGGGTACTTCAACAATTTTTTCAATATCTGGAGGATTTAATGACATGACTCGATATGTTTTTGTAAAAGGCACAACGAGTTCGTTGTTCATAATGCGAGAACCATCAATTCCGAATACGATTTCTCCGCCAAGTCTTCCGTGAACATTGACGTAGTTAATCGCATGCTCCTTCGAGCGGAAATCATTTGCGGCACGTGTGTAATTAAAGCTAAGGATACTTTCCTGAACTTCATACTCTTCTTCACGCGGTCGCTCGTATAACATCAGTTCAATCATGAGTTTTGATGCGCGGTCTTTATAGTCGTCCGACTTCGAAACTGCCCCCTGAAGGTATTTCGCAAACTCTTCTTCAAGAACATGAAGGTCCTTCAAAGTTATATCCAGTAGAAGGCTACTGGTCCAAGTGCCCCAGTAATAAGGAAAGCGCCTGCACAGCTGAAACGCAACCACTTCTTCAACGTTATTTGGATCATAAACATTCGGGTTGTAATTGGCCAGTATGTTTAGGCACTTCGCAAAGAGCGTGCCTTCTGATAATGGTTCAACGCCGTCGGGTGCCATCCAATTTGAGATAGCGCCCTCTATGTCGCACCAATTGGCGTTTGGCATGCCCTGAAGTATGGTGTCCCATATTGTAAGGGTGTAACTTCGAGTTTCGTCGTTTTCGCATTCATTGATCTCTTTATTGCGAGCATTAATGTAGTCGCTGAAGCCCGAGGGCAATCCACACTCTAAGTCGAATCCGTTGCCAACGATAATTAGTTGATGCCAATTGGGTCGGAAATCAGGCTGTTCAATTGAGCCCATAGGCGAATAGTACGAATGATCAATATTAGGCGGATTGAAATTAGGGTAATTAATTTTATGATAAATGTCAGGCAAGCTGAAATTTTGCGAACCGTGTGATGTGATGTCTGCCACCTTGCGTTCCCCCTATGCCGCCTATGATTGGCAATATTTTAGTCTCTGTTCTTTAGTATTCCCTCCCTGCTATAGGCAGCTTTATGCCGACAAAACCTTCTTTTGAAGAATAAGATATAAGTTAGAAATAACCGCGCATCGCCTGCCGAAGGAGTCCAACTCCGACAACTTCCGCGTGAGCTCCATCCGGGGCGTCATGAAGCGCGTGAAGGCCAAGGGCGTGCCCGTGGTGGTCTATGATCCCACGCTGGACACGGTAGTATGTTGTTCAACACTTAAGCAGTTTCTCAATTGGTTCATTTGAAACTGTTCGCCCATATCACTGGAGACCACTATGAGAAATTATTACCAGGTCAAGGCCGTCGCTTCAGCCCCTCCGAAAAGGCTTATTGCAGTTGGAAAGCTCGGCTGTGTTATTGGGCTCCTAATTACACTCGGGGGTCCATTTTTGGCTTGGCTGCTTAGCGTTGGTGTAAATCGCGTGCCGTCTTTTCCGTTTATATTTCTTGTGTTGTTCTTGTTTATCGATGGCCTACTGTTGGTCTCGACCGCGTCGAGGCAGCAAAAGGAGCTGATGAGTCTGCGTCAATCTCTCCTAGAAGATGATTCGCAGTTTACTGCAAGCGCTGAAGAGTTCATGTCTCGGCGAAAGGCTTTGGTACAACAAGGCGAGGTTACAGGCATATTCATCGTTCATAATGCAACCAAAAATCTGTACTACGTAGGCCAAAGCGCAAAGGCGATTAACCGGGCAGCTCTTCAGTTTCTTGGAAGAGGAAATTGCGATGTGTACGCCGACTTCAAGTACGGCGATGCGTTCAACGTGCGCATGGTTCCACTGTCTACAAGCGGCTATGAGAGCCTCAATGAGTTAAAGCGCGCGGCAATAAAGGCGCTTGAGGCCGCTGGCGACGAGCTTTACTGAGGATGGGTCGCCTTCCCCGCTAAATGCGACTTATGGTGAGTCTATTGCGACTAATTGGCTCGGGGAGTCGTGTCTGCTGCTTGTACTTAAACGGCAACGGCGATATCGTCACCAATTCGCCCCAGCATATGCGCCCCACCTTCCATAAAAATACTGCTAAGCTTTTCGTATCCTATCCAACTGCTGAGCCGTGGAGCAGCCGCATGGCGATTGCCTTCCATACAATCGAAAAGTAGAATTAAGACATGATTACTCTTGTCGACATATCCGCTGTTGTTTCTCGCGTACTGGCTCGTTACGACGTCCGCGAGGCATACCTTTTTGGCTCATTTGCCCGCGGCGATCAAACGCCAGATAGTGATATCGATTTGCGCCTCGTTTGCGGAGACAGCATGACGTTTGGCACGCTATACGAAATCTCTCTTGAACTTGAAGAGGAGCTCGGGCGAGAGGTTGAGATTGTGACTAACCCGCCTGAGCACATGCGTCCGGCTTTCCGCAAAAACATTGAACAGGATGAGGTGCGTCTTTATGAAGCGGCGTAAGCGAGACGCCGAGCTCATCGATGTCATTCTGTCTGATTGCGAGACGCTGACTAAACGTATCGACCATTTTGGCTCTACGGAGAGTTCCTTTGTTTGCGATAGAAGCGATGAAGGCGAACTTGCCTACGACGCAATCATGAGCCCTGTTTACAGAATCGCTGAGGATGCGCTCCATCTTTCTGATGAAGTCCAATCAGCTTTTCCAGAGTATCCCTGGAATGATATTAGGGGTTTTCGCAACTTCGTAGCGCATGGTTATCGAGAGGTTGATCGATCCCTTGCTTGGAAAGTAATCGTCGATGATATTCCCGAGCTAGAGAAAGCTTTGCGAATCTTTAAGGAGCGTCAGAGCTAATGCGTCGTTGGCTGGCGCGTTGCCCTCGAAAGTCTACGGAGCTTCGTCGAACTTGGCCTCCTTTCACCGACTGGCAAAACGATTTACACCTAATATCGGGGTTCGTTTACAGGTAATTCGTTCGCCACTTGCCCGATCTCGCTACACTAATAACTGCTGCTATCAGGTCATTTCCTGATGTAGTTTCCATTGGCTCTTGCGAAGATCGGAGCGGTTATGTTTGCTACCGCGTTCCACACCAGCCGTCACTACATCCTGTTTACTGTCATGGCCTGCCTATGCGTTTTGCTGGGCGGGCCTTCTTATGCCGCGGGCGCGGACAGCCTGTTCATTGCGGGCGACACGTACTGCGAGCCTGGCGTGTCGGGCCCCGGTTGGGCTTGGACCGATGCCGACCATCTGGAACTTACCGGCTATGCGGGTGAGGCCATCGGCGCCGACGGCGAACTAGTGGTGACGCTTGTGGGGCAAAACTCCGTGGTCGAGACGCATGCGCCCGATGCGGACATTTCCATGAGCGGCATGGAGGTGTGGGGGGACCTTACGCTTCGCGGTTCCGGCTCGCTCACGGCGACGGGTTCACAATGCGGGATCCATGTGGCCCAGGCGCTGATGGTCGACGGCTGCACGGTGGATGCCAGGGCCGACGGGGCGGGCGTTTTTGACCAGACTGTTGCCGGCATTGCCGCAGGCAGCTTAACAGTACGTGGCGGAGGGCGCGTTGTTGCCGCGGGCGCGGGAACCGATGCGGGCTTGCGCTTTTATGGCGTGCGCTTGCTCGACGAGGGATTTGGGACAGACGCAGCGAGCAAGACGCTTGCTGTGGATGCGTCCCGGCTGGATGCAACCGGTACGGACGCCGGCGTTGCCTGCGATCGAGGATCGCTCGTTGCCGCGCACTTTGTGACGCCTGCAGGCGGAGCCTTTGGCGCTGCTAGCGTGGTGGATGCCGGCGGAGCCGTGGCGCCGCACGTGGTGATTGTGCCCGATGGCGCCACCGCACCGGCGGGGGAGACCGTTACACCCGGCGGCGAGGTGCCGGGGGATGGCACGGGCGAGCCTACTGGTGGCGCCGACCCTGCTGCGGGGCAACCCGGTGCGGAGCCGGCGACGGATCCTGCGGTGAAACCCGTGGCTACGTCGCCCAAGATAACGACCACCAAGACAACAGTCACCAAGACGACCAAGCCCAAATCCAGTATTGCAACAACATCGGCGCTTCCCAAGACCGGCGACAGCTACTGGATAGCAGCCTCCTTAACGCTATTCCTGCTGGGAACAGTGCTTCTGAGCGCCGCATATCGCTGCTGATGCGGCGCGACGCACCTGGCTGCGATACAAGAGCTCTGTAGGAGCTTTAAGGGCAACGCTTTCGGCAAGGGAGCGTTGCTATTTATGCATGCAATGTCTAACGTGCAGCCATATGCGTTTCCGCAACAAGGACTATCGCTTGTGGCAATACGCAAACATATGTTCTATACTTATACAAAAGGAATTGGTGAGAGGCGGTTAAATGAAAGCCAAGAGATGACATCGCGAGCAGTGTTGTTCGTTTAATAAATGAATCGGGGCTTAGCCACTATCTATTCTTTGGCTCAGGCTTTTTTCGTAGACATATGGGCACTGACGATTGAGACGGCCTATGCAGTCGGCCGGCAGGGTTCGGGTCTTATTGGATTAATTCAATTCACCTCGTGCTAAATCCACTCCGTTCTTTATACTCAAATGCAAACACTAAGGAGGTAGTCATGTTTTGGAGCTATGTTCAGCTTGATGATGGCACCCAGTTTGCCTACTCAGAGACAAGAGAAGACGGAACCGTTCGCGTAGCCGTCGAGCGCCCGGTTGACTTTGGCTTTGACCATGCGGAATGTTTCTTGCCTGCGGTCAAATGGTTCAACGTCGAAGGATTTACTGCTGATGACCTCAATTTCTTGACAGAATTTGTTAGATCAAACGCCCCGTTTATCTTCGAGCTCGCCGAACGCCAAAAAGCCGGACCGGCGGTGGCATAATGCCTCGAGTTCTTATTTTCGGGCAGTACGTTCTGTTCTTTTGGATTGCGGAAAACGGAGAACCAATTCACATCCACGTAGGCGTAAAGAGGGCGGCTGCTAATTCGACTAAGTTTTGGCTGACGAAAGACGGCGGATGCAAGCTTGCGAACAACGAGAGCAAGATTCCGGCTAAGGATCTCAGAGATCTTTCAAAACTAATAACCATGAACCATCAATTCATATGTGACAAGTGGTGCGAAACCTTTGGTGATGATTCACTGACGTTCTACTGTTAATCATCGAGCAGGATGAGGTGCGTGTCTATGAAGCACTGCAAGCAGGACGAGGAGCTTGCAAATGCCAGCCCGCGGCCTTTCCCTTCCAGAGAACCCAGCCCGGTGACCCTCCAGGTCATTCGCGAAGGTGATGCGTTCTTAGTGACGGGGGAGTCCGGTCGCTTCGACAACGGCGCCGATCTAATCGATGCAGCTTTAAAAGCTCCTGAAGCGTGAGAGAATTTAACCACCGAAGAGACTGTCGTCTTGGAGGTGCCAGATCGGCGAGGTACGTACCTCGCCATTTTTGTACGATTTGATCAAATGTCTAAGCATTTGAACCTGCATATCGACGAGGTCGGCAATGCGGATAAGCCTTTTCTGCCTAGTGGCAGGCTTAATTCGCGATATCCTTCATGTGTTATACTTGAGCCATAAATTCTGTTTCAAGTATTCGAAAGGCTTGAGATGAAGTTGTTAAAGGTTTGCTTCGACCATCTCTCGATGTTCGAAGACGGGTTATTCGAAATCGACCTGTTCGCCTCCGACCGCGTGACGGCCTCCGATGAGTCGGCTTTCGAACTGGCGGACCATCTCTACGTGAATAGCGTCGTTGCGCTGGCGGGCATTAACGCTACGGGCAAGACGACAGCACTGAACCTGCTGGAGCTCGCCTGCCGCATTGTTGACGGCTCTCCGGCGCGCGGCGGCGGGCTCCCATCAACGTTCCCCGCCGCGTTCGACGGCCCGTCCAAGCTCAAGTGCGTCATATGGCACGCAGATCGTCTTTACTTGCTCGAGTCGGTGCTGCAGACTGTCGAAGGAGGCGACGACGGTCCCGAGCTGACGTTCTCCGATGAGGTGATTTCTTCGCTGCCAGCCAAGGCCCTCAAGCGCTCGACCCTGGCATCCTGGGCCGAAATCGAGAAACTCGCGTCCCCGCTGTGCGACCGTGCTCAGATGCCGGACTCTTGGGCGGCGTTTACGCCGCCTGACGTTTCCGTCGCAGCCGCTGTGCTCGCCAAGGACTTCGGCCATCGCATCCGAGCGATAGCATTGCGCGACGGTGGCTTCCGCCTGACTGAGCAATTCAACGGTCTCGACGACGTGCTTCGTGTTTTCGACTCTGGCATCGAGCACCTCGAGGTCCGGGACTCCGGTCGCGCCTTCGTACTGACGTTTACAGGTCGCGAGCCCATCACGATCTCCGAGCGGGGGCTCACCGAGGTACTCTCCTCCGGCACTGTACGTGGCCTAGGGCTGGTGCAGCGCGCAATGAGGGTACTGCGCTCCGGCGGCTACCTTTTAGTCGACGAGGTGGAGAACCACCTTAACCGCCAACTGGTTAACGTCGTGCTTGATCTGTTTGCCGCCCGCGGGACCAACCCCAACGGCGCGACGCTGGTTTTCACGACTCACTACCCGCAGCTCCTCGATCACGTGCATCGCAAGGACAACGTGTTCTTTCTCGCCCGACGCAACAGCGGTGCGCGCGTGGTGAAGTACGCCGACCGCGTGAAACGCATCGAGAACAAGAAATCGGAGGTATTCGCCTCGAACTTTGTGAAGGGGACCGCTCCGCGCTACGCCGACGTGCGCGCGCTTAAAGAGCTCGTCGCAGAGGAGGTGTCCGATGAGCGGTGATAACGGTTTTCGCTTTGCGGGATATCATCCGATCATCTCCTGCGAGGGAACAGCGGAACAGGTGGCCGTGGACATTCTCCTCGAGGCGGACGCGCTCGTCTTTTCAGAGGCCGACGTCGTGGACGTCACCCGCCTGCGCAAAGCCTCCGATATCCAAGATAACTACCTCAACTTAGACTATGACTGGCCAGTCTGCATCGTCAGGGTGCTGGACTCGAGGAAAGAACGCTTCAAACTCGGCAACCTGTACGCCGGCCGCTTCCCGGTGGTTAGCTACGTGACCCATCCCGAGATAGAGGTGCTGGCCATTATTCGAGAGGGCTCGTGGAGACGCTGGCACGGCGGACGCATGAAACCGAGCGACTTCTGCAAACAGGAGCTCGGCATGCACGAGGTAAAGAGGGAAGGCTTCCTCAAAAGTTATTGGGATGCCGATTCGCTTACGGCAGCCGCCAGGGAATACAAGCGACTTTCGAAGATCCCCAAGGGCGAGTTGTGCCTGGCAGACCTCATCCGGTAAAGGCTTGCAGCCACCGCAATACCCATAACGCTTCCCAAGACTACCGGCTGCCGCTTGATTGCCCTTTTCTCGGCGCTTTTCTTGCCGTGTACAACACAGCCATAACGCCCATTTCCGGAAGTGCGGGGAAAAATCGCAACCAGCCGAGCACAAACCAAATTTTGGCGTCAAAACCGCAGGTCACGAAAGGGTATAACCGGGGTCTGGTTGGCGGAACTCGGTCTTTCCCCGCACTTCCGAACTCGGAGAGTCTTAGAAGCCAGTATTGAATATCGGCAGCCAGTTGCCGAAAATCCATTTGAGGGAATCCGTATCGTCGATATCATTCGAGAGGGGATGACGGACGATGACCCACGCCTACAGTGAGATGTATCTCGAGGATGCCATGAGAACGCTGGGCGAGGCGGTCGATTTTGCCCTCTGTGACCAAGGGTTGAATCCAGCCGAGTTGACGGCGATCCTGTCGAACGCTTTTGAGATGAAACAGTTTGAGCGCGGTATGCCTCGCGTCGTCTGCAGCATGGCGGGCGACGAGCTCGCGCACGATATTATCGCCCATGCGGGACTGACCCCCGTCGAATGCAGGGAGACCTATCCGTTCAACCGTTCGCCTCAGTATTGGGCGGGCTGGGTTTTGGCCTATGCGCAATGGATGAGCAGCTTGGGCTTTAATGAGCTACTCGAAGTCGCTCCGCTCGATTGGATTATCGGCTCGTACCATTCGCTTCACGAGGCCTCCGAAGACAAATTCGCCCAGATTGTCATTGATAAATGGAACGATGCCCAGGCAGACAAAAAGGGCCTCAAAGCGGCTCGAAAGGCGGCCGGCCTAACGCAAAAACAGCTCGCCGCCCAATCGGGGGTTAAACTTCGCGCCATACAACTCTACGAACAGAACCAGCTCGACCTACGCCGTGCCTCGGTCTCCTCGGCATTGGCGCTCGCAAAAAGCCTGGACTGCACACTCGAAGACCTCGTCTGGCAGCCGGTTGCCCTGGAGTACGAGTCGCGGGCTATTCCGTCCGTAAAGCTATAGAGGAGGTAGACATGCCTTGGAGCCATGTTCAACAAGATGACGGCGCTGATTGCGTTGCTCAAGAAGATCGTTCATCTGCGCACGAGGCAAAATCAGCATCCCCGATTTTGCTCGACGGCGCCACGTCAATCGACGAAGCTATTCGGCTGACCATTGCGGACATGCCCAACGTGCTCAGGCTCTTGGAGAACTCATGATGGCGGCAACGCAGCGGAGCGCTCATCCGTTCGCGCCGCTCGTGCTCGACGATGCCGGATCGCTCGAAGTCATGGCCGCGGCCGTAATGCGTCTGCACAGCACGCTGATGACCGTCGGGCGCTGCTATACGACCGACGCCGCGGGCGACCGTGCCGCGCTTGAGCTTGGACGCGTCGAGTCCGTACTTGCGGGTGCGTTCTGTACGATATTCGGCCAATCGCCGGCCGATCGCTTCGCAGACATCTTTGACCAGGTCGCCTACGTGGCCGAGCACATGGTCAAGGACCACATCTTTGAGGACGGCAACAAACGCACCAGCCTTGTCTTTGCGTTGTCCGTCTTAAGGTTCGCCGGCACTCCGGTCGTGCTGTCCGATGGCCCCGAGCCCAAAGACAATCAATACTATGCCTGGATCCAGGACCTCGTTTCCAGTCGCCGCACGACCAGCGAGCTAGCCGAAGAGCTGCGCCGCGGTTGTGTTGTAGGCTCGGGCGACCCCTCGCGCGTATAGAATCTAAGCATCCGCACGCCAGTTATTGAATGGATTGGACACCATATGGAAATCCCCAGCACCCTGTGCAGCAATGTCTACGACTTTGCGTTTTGCCCCGAGCCCTGTTACGACCGCCTGGTCGACCTCGCCGATCCCGAGGACTGGGGTCCCAGCAACCGCATCCTCAAAAACTACCTGTCGTTTTCGTTTAGCCGCGCGGTGTTTTTGACCGAGCGCGACGTGGACCAGACCGCACCGTCCAACCTGCCGCTGGTGTTCGATGACGACCGCTGCCTGTTTAACACCGGCCTGTATACACGCCGTTACGAGACCATCTACGGTCTGTTTGAGCCCAACACCAAGCCCGACGCACGCCAGCGCTGGTTTTTGAAGGGCTTCTTTAAGGAGAGCGACCCCATGCTGGTCTCGTTTGAGTACCTGCCGTGCCGCGTGCGCTTTGCCGAGGACCCCTCCGAGCTCGTCTTTGACTACCGCCTGCCCATCCGTTCCAACATCGACCACATTTTGGGCGACGAGGAAAACCTGACGCGCATCCCCGCCAGCCTGATGGGGGAGGACAACTCGCTGCTGCTGCGCCGCGCCTTTGAGGGCGCCGTCGTCGAGGCCGCCCGCCGCGCCGCAGCCAACTACACGCTCGCGGTGCCGCAGTTCTATGGCGGCCGGATCCAGCTGCTGCTGCCGCTGTGCCTAACCGGCGACAAGCCCGAGCTGGCGCTGACTATCCAGCGCGAGGACGGCTTTTACGCCGCGCGTACCTGTCTCACGCTCGACATGGCCTACAACAACGCGCGACTTATCTGCCGCCCCGAGACCTCGTGGATCAAGCGATAAAGGGTGGTTTAGCTGGCGGTTTGCTGGTTGCCTTAGGTGCGATGACGCGGCTTGCGCCCACGAATTTAAAATCGGGGGCAAAAAGTTCTTGGTAAACCACGCGCGGCTATGATAGTATCTCTTTTGCCGAAAGGCGACGGGCGATTGGCTCAGGGGTAGAGCATATCCTTCACACGGATGGGGTCACAAG
>DBFOPE010000122.1:0-4601 GCA_048429085.1 Collinsella sp. | reverse complement strand
AACCCGCACTTCCTGTTCAACACGCTGAACACCATTGCATCGTTTACGCGCACCGACCCGCTGCGGGCCCGCGAACTGCTTCGTGAGTTCTCATCGTTCTATCGTGCCACGCTCGACAACTCGGGATCGCTTATTCCGGTCTCGCGCGAGGTCGCACAGACCAAGCGCTACCTTACCTTTGAGAAGGCCCGCTTTGGCGAGGACCGCGTGCTTGCGACGTTCGATGTGTCCGAGGACGTGGAAGATACGCTGGTGCCGGCGTTCGTGATCCAGCCGATTGTCGAGAACGCCGTACGTCATGGTATGGGCGATGACGACGCCCTGAGGATCGACGTGACCGTTCACCAAGACGGCGAGGATGCAATCTTGATTGCCGTGGCCGATAATGGCGTGGGCATGGATGAGGGTACCGCCGCCAGACTGTTTGACGAGCGTTCTGCCCGTCCCGACGCCAGCTCTCCCCAGGGTGGCGGCGCCGGTGTGGCCATGCACAATATTTCGGAGCGCATCCATCGCTTTTATGGGCCGCACTCCTATACGCGTGTCGAATCGGCGCCGGGCAAGGGCACCAAAGTGCTCCTTCATCTTGATTTGTCAGAGAGCATCTTTGACATTCAAGAGTAAAATAAAAGGCTACGGGCTCAACGTCATGCGACGGATGCCCGGCGTAGTTAGTTGACGAAAGGTTTTATCCCTATGCTGCGTGCGATGATTGTGGATGATGAGGCGCCGGCTCGCTCGGAGCTTCGCTTCCTGCTCGAGCAAACGGGCAAGATCGGCACGATCACGGAGGCGTCGAGCGTCCGCTCCGCCATCGAGATGCTTATGGAAAGTCGCGTGGATGTCGTGTTTCTCGATATCTCGATGCCCGGTGCCTCGGGCCTGCAACTTGCCGAGGCGCTGCATAAGCTCAAAAATCCGCCGGCGATCGTGTTTGTGACTGCGTATAGTGACCATGCGGTCGAGGCATTCGACGTGGATGCCGTCGATTATCTGATGAAGCCGGTCGAGGAAGCTCGCTTGGATCGCGCGATCGAGAAGGTCATGCAACGCGCCAAGCCGGTTACGGACAGCAAGGTGACCATCGAGCGTATCCCGGTGGAAAAGGGCGGCCGCAAGGTCCTCATTCCCGTGGACGACATTCGCTTTATCATGGCCAAGGACGATTACTCCTGCATCTATACCGTCGATGATCGCTTTTTGTCGACAACCTCGCTGGCGCAGTTTGAGGCCAAGCTCTGCGACTTTGGCTTCTTCCGTGTTCACCGCCGCTATATCGTCAACTTGGCGTGCGTCACGGATGTGGAGACGGTGCCCTCGGGTGCCATCCAGCTGGGCATTACGGGCGTCGACGAACGCGTGCCGGTTTCGCGCCGCCGCGTCGTGCCGCTCAAGAAGGCCCTGAGTCTCTAGCACACTGGCCCCGCAGCCCTGTAGACCCATCGTCTGCGGAGCCGTGGGGCCTTTTTTGTATGTATCTGCCGAATCGTTTGTTTGCGGAAGGGATCCCATGAACAGTGCAAGCGCCAAGCGCATCGACATCATCTCGGACACCCACGGCTATCTTTCGCCTGCGCTCCTGGATGAGCTTGAGGGTGCAGACCTGATCATCCACGCCGGCGACCTCACGTCGGAGATGGACTACGAGCACCTATGCACCATCGCCCCCGTGCGGGCCGTACTGGGCAACAACGATTACTACCGCGACTACGGCCCCGATGTAGACCGTCTTGCACTCTTTACCTACGAAGGTCTCAAATTCGCCGTAGCCCACTACCGTGAAGACCTCCCGGTGGGATCCGTGGACGTAGCTATCAACGGTCACACCCACGTAACCAAAGAAGCCCAAGTGGGTCGCTGCCTGGTCCTCAACCCAGGCAGTGCCAGCTATCCAAGAGGCACCCGAGGCCCCACCATGGCGAGAATGCTTGTCAAGGACGGCAAGATTCTGAGCATCAAATTTATTGACCTAGAGTAGGTGCAACAAAAACGGGGGATGCAGATCGCATCTCCCGTTTTTCTTTGAGCCAAAGGCCGAAGTTCAACAACAATCTTAGACAACCCCGCCGAGGAGAACGGGGACCTCGAGCCGCGGAAGCGGCGAGGAACAAAGTCTTTGAAGCAAGTGACGGCAGGGAGGGTCTCCGGGGCCGGCTGGCGCGGGTTGAGTTTGTCGCGAGTTCCGCACGCAAAGGAAAGCACTTAATGTGCTTTCCGTCTTGCGCAGGACTGTAGAGCAGCAAACTCAACCCGCGCCAGCCGGCCCCGGAGACCCTCCCGGAGGAACCGAAAAACTTTTTCAAAAAAGTTGTTGCGCGGCGGACAGACTTCTGTGTATACTAATCCCCGCAGCGCACGCGAGCGGAAACAAACGCGAACGACTGCCTGGGGAGTTAGCTCAGTTTGGTTAGAGCGCCGGCCTGTCACGTCGGAGGTCGCGGGTTCGAGCCCCGTACTTCCCGCCAACGCAATTAAAGCCACGTCTTCGGACGTGGCTTTTTGCGTTTAATAGGCCCTCGATCTTATATGCCTCTTTATCCAAATCACCGCATTTGCAACGAGCGAGCCGGCCTCTACTGATATATGTGTTCAAACAGGGGGTTTGTTGCGCAACATCTGTTCAATGAAGCAGGGGGTTCGGTTATACTAAATTGCACTTTAGGCCGTACCTGATTCAGCTAGTCTTCAAGTGCGGCATTCAGTGAACACCCATTTTATAATTTGGTTGTTCAGGCGGTCATTTGGCGTCTCGACACAAGCTCGGCCCCGGAGCTCGTTCGAGCTGTTCGTATTCCTTGAAAGGGGAAACATGGACATATCGAGGAAGACTGATTATGCCCTTCGCATGCTTGCGATGCTTGCCGGGGAGCCGGAGCGGTTGCTTTCTGTTCGCACTGCTGCCGAAGAGGTCAATGTTCCGTATTCGTTTGCCCGTTCGATTCAGCACGGCTTGGTTCAGGCCGGCATTGTGGAGAGCCTGCGTGGTGTTCATGGCGGCATGCGCCTTAAGGTGAGCCCCGACGATGTCACGATCCGTCAGGTCGTAGAGGCCGTTCAGGGCCCCATGGTTATGAACGATTGCACCGCGCCCGATGGCGACTGTGCGCGCATGGGCACGTGCTGCTATCATCCCCTGTGGGCCGGAGCCCAGGCGCTGATGCGCGACTATCTCGATTCCGTTTCGCTCGGCGATATCGTCGCCCATCGCCAGTTTCCGGCTGTCGATCCCAAGTTCGCCGACCGCGATGCGTTTCCCGAGTACGCCGCTTGCGCGTATGCTTGCCGGGAGGAATAGCGCCGCATAAGGAGCATTGTCATGATTCAGGACCCCTTTCGTTCGATGATTCGTTCGGAAGGGGTCCTGCGTTATCGCGACCTTCCGTGGCGCCGCACGCGCGACCCGTATATCATCTGGCTTTCCGAGGTCATGCTGCAGCAGACGCAGGTGCCGCGCGTGGAGACGCGCATGCCGGCGTGGCTCGATCGCTTTCCGACTGTCCGGGCGCTTGCTCAGGCCGCCCCTTCCGATGTCTTGGATGCGTGGCAGGGGATGGGCTACAATCGCCGCGCCCTGGCGCTTCACAGGGCTGCACAGTGCGTTGTGGAGGACTGGGATGGGGAGTTTCCGCGTGAGATGCACGATCTGGTCGCGTTGCCCGGCATTGGCCCGGCAACGGCGCAGGGCATCCGTTCGTTTGCATTCGATCTTCCGGGCGTGTATCTGGAGACCAACGTGCGCACGGTCTTTTTGCATCATTTCTTTCCCGATGTGCCGGCCGTTCCCGATCGCGAGCTGGTGCCGCTGATTCAAGCTGCCTGTCCGGCGGCCCCCGGTGCGGCGGCGGATGAGATTGCGCCCTTTGCCGCGCCTCAAGACGATGCCGACACGCCGCGCGCGTGGTATTACGCGTTGCTGGATTACGGCGCGTATCTTAAAAAGACGCTGCCCAATCCGTCCAGGCGGTCGGCGGGCTATAGTCGTCAGTCCAAGTTTGAGGGCTCGCGTCGCCAAAAGCGCGCCCACATTGTGCGCATGCTGCTGGCAGCGCGCGATGGGCAGCCGACAGGTATTACGCTCGATGAAGCCGTTGCAGGCGTTAACGAGATGGAGACGGCAGCCGGCCGAGAGCCGGTCGAGCGCGAGCTGGTCGCAAGCATCCTTGCCGATCTGGAGCGCGAGGGCTTTTGCCGCTCCGAGGGCGATCGTTGGCTGAGTGTATAGCTCGCTCGAATCTGAAGAACAGGATTATAAGGTTTAAATTCTCGGCATGGGGGGCATCCTAAAGATAAGGCCGCTCAAAGCCTATGGGCGGCATGCGTTGAAGGGAAGTACACCTATGGATTTTGAGAACTCTCAGACCAAGAAGAACCTCGAGACTGCTTTTGCCGGTGAGTCCCAGGCACACACCAAGTATCGCTACTATGCATCCAAGGCCAAAAAGGACGGCTACGTTCAGATCTCGAATATCTTTGCCGAGACGGCGGGCAACGAGTCCGAGCACGCCAAGCTGTGGTTTAAGTATCTGCACGACGGCGCCGTTCCGGGCACTCTGGACAACCTGCGCGACGCCGCCGCGGGCGAGAACTACGAGTGGACCACG
>DBFOPE010000121.1:0-7123 GCA_048429085.1 Collinsella sp. | reverse complement strand
ATGTGACCAAGGCCACCGAGCCCAGGAAGACCACGGTTATCTTCAAGTACACCTGCAACGACGACGGCGAGTGGTCTGCCGACGACTCCGTCAACTCCGAGATGATGGATGCAATGCTGAGCTAGTTCGTTGCGGCGTTTTTACAAACGCCGCAACTGCTCGACGTTGCGCGGGCACCAGAGCGACAACTTGTCATTCAAAGAGGACGGTATGACCAGAAGGTCAATGCCGCCCTCTTTTCATGCCAATTTGTTCGCTCTGGTGACCGCTCGCTGTCGTTGCCAAAACATCGGCGTTGCCATGGCAGTCATTGGGGATGTTCTTAAATGACTAGTCGTTGGTGACGTTCTTGTTTGACTAGTCGTTTAAGAACGTCCCCAACGACTACTTTCCGCGCAACGGTATTGCGGCGGCTGGGTTGAGCAGCACCAGCGTTACTCGCCCAGGATCAGCGCTGCGAGCTCGTTCTGGGTGTCCACCACGTAGTCGGCGCCGGCGGCTTCCAGCTCTGCGCGGCCGCGGAAGCCCCAGCTGACGCCCGCGCTCTTAAGGCCGGCGTTGTGGCCGGTCAGGATATCGACATTGGAATCGCCCACATAGAGCGTGGTCGACGGATCGGCGCCCAGCTCTTCCATCACATGCAGCGTAACAGGCGCCTCGGGCTTGGGGGGAAACGCATCGACGCGGCCCTGTACCAGCGCAAAGCGCTCGGAACCAAAATACTTCTCGATAAGCGGAGCCGCCGAGACGTGGTCCTTGTTAGTGAGCACGGCAAGCTGCACGCCCGCCGCGTGCAGGCGGTCGAGCATCTCGATCGTGCCGGCATAGGGGGCGGTGTGGTCCTCCTTGTGCTCGCCGTAGTAAGCCCTAAACTCGGCAAGCGTTTGCTCAAACATACGGCTGTCGCCCGCATACTCGGCAGGCATAAAGCGTTCGACCAGCTTGATCATGCCGTTTCCCACCTTGTAGCGGTACTCGTCTACGGCAAACGTGGGCCAGCCGTGCATCTCGCAGGTATGGTTGCCGGCGGCCGCCAGGTCCTCGAGCGTGTTGAGGATGGTGCCGTCCAGGTCAAAGATCACATGGGAAAAAGCTGCTGCCATGAAAGCTCCCGTCATTGGGTTCCAAAACGCACCCCATGATACTGGGCATGCGTGCCGGGCATGTTTGGAATCTGAATATCTTTAATAGCCCTGAGTCTTTGTTGTTAGCAAATTCTCGGCAGCTGCTCTCCTACGAGCATGTCGAGGATGCGAGTCGATCCCCAGCCGGTGCGCACGCGCACGGCGGGACGTGCGCCCTCGGCAAGCGGCAGCACGCGACCGATGACGGCGGCATTCTCGCCGTAGCGAGCAGCGCGCATGGCGCTCAGCGCGGCATCGGCTTGCTCGGCCGGCACGACGGCAACCATCTTCCCCTCGTTTGCCACCTGCAGCACATCGTAGCCGAGCATCTCGCAGGCAGCCTGCACGTCGGGACGCACGGGCACGGCATCCTCGTCGACCTCCATGGCAACATTGCTGGCCTGGGCAAACTCGTTGAGTGTGGACGCCAGGCCACCGCGCGTGGGGTCGCGAAAGCAGCGTGTGTCGGGTGCCGCGGCAAGCACATCGGCAATCAGGTGGTTGAGCGGCGCGGCGTCGCTTTCGATCGTGCTCGAAAACGCCAGGCCCTCGCGTTGGCTCATGATGGCGATGCCGTGGTCGCCCAGCGTACCCGATACCAGAATGACATCGCCGGGCTGGCAGTTGGCACCGCTGAGCGCCACGCCCGTGGGAACCTCGCCCACGCCGGCGGTATTGATATAGACGCCGTCGGCCCCGCCGCGCTCGACCACCTTGGTGTCGCCCGTGATTATGGACACGCCCGCCTCACGCGCCGTCTCGGCCATCGTCTGCACAATCTGGCGGAGCTTATCCATGGGATAGCCCTCTTCGAGGATAAATCCGCACGACAGGTAGCGCACGTTGGCGCCTGAGGTCGCGACGTCGTTGACGGTTCCGCACGCGGCAAGGCGTCCGATGTTGCCACCGGGGAAGAACTGCGGCGAGACCACAAAGCTGTCGGTCGACATGGCGATGCGCCCGCTCGCGGGCAGCGCGGCGACGCCGGCATCGTTGCCCTCGAGCAGCTCGGGCGACCCAAAGGCATCCAAAAAGACCTCGTCGATGATGCGTTTCATCATCTGGCCGCCGGAGCCGTGACCCAGCAGGACGGTGCTATCGGTAACGCTATGGGACATATCGAAAACTCCAATCGTGGGTGGTGCCAGTGTGCGGGTGCGTCCGGGCTAGTTACGGTAGCGGTAGTGTGCCGCGCAGCTGCCCTCGGAGCTCACCATGCACGGGCCGACAGGGTGCTCGGGCGTGCAGGTGCGGCCAAAGAGCGGGCAGCTGCTCGGCGTAATGGCCCCGCGCAGCACGTCGCCGCAGCGGCACCCACGCGGCTCGACCGTCGCCTCAACGGGCACGTCAAAGCGGGTGCGGGCATCAAAGCGCGAGAACTCGGGGCGGATGGAAAGGCCCGAGTTGGCAATCGGCCCCAGCCCGCGCCACGTGGTGTCGCATGGCTCAAACACCTGCTCGACCAGCTGGCGTGCTACGGGGTTGCCGTCTGCGTTGACGCCACGGCGGTAGGCGTTGTCAATCGCGGGCCTGTCCTCGACAACCATCTGGACCAGCATGCAGATGCCCTGCAGGATATCGACCGGTTCAAATCCCGTGACCACGCCCGGGGTATCGAACTCGTCGACCAAAAAGCCAAAGGGCGCCAAGCCCGTGATGGTGGCGACGTGGCCCGGCAGGATAAAGCCGTCGATGGCGGTCTCGGGGTCGTTGGCGATGGCGCGCAACGCCGGTGGCGTGGTCTTGTGGGCGCAATAGACCGAAAAGTTCAAAAGCCCGCGCGCATCTGCCTCCAGGATGGCGGCGGCGATGGTGGGCGTTGTGGTCTCAAAGCCCACACCCATAAAGATGACCGGGCGGTCGGGGTTTTGCTCGGCAACGTCGAGCGCGTCGAGCGGGGAGTAGACGATGCGGATGTCGCGCCCTGCCGCCTTTTGCGCGGCGAGCGAGGTGGACGATCCGGGCACGCGCATCATGTCGCCAAAGGTGGTGATGATGGCGCCGTCTATGTTGGCGAGCGCGATCGCGTGGTCGATGTCGCGGTTGGCGGTGACGCAAACGGGGCACCCCGGGCCGCTTAGCAGTTTGAGTCCCGTCGGCATAATGGAGCGAAAGCCATAGCGGCCAATGCTCACGGTATGCGTGCCGCAGACTTCCATAAGGTTGATGCTGCGGTTGCCGACAAGCTCATGAATACGATCGATGAGCTCGCGAGCCAGCTTGGGGTCGCGAAATGCCGAAAAGTCGATACCGGAGCGAACCGGCTGCGCCGCCGCCACTAGTATGCCTCGGCCGGGTTGGTGGCGAGCTGGTCCTCTTCGGCCAGCTCGGTCATGGTATTGACGAGCTCGAGTGTCTCTTGGGCTTCCTGCTCGTCGACAATCTGGATGCCAAAGCCGGCGTGTACGAGAATATAGTCGCCAACCTGTGCCGTCGGCACGAGTCGTAGCGACACGGGGCGCTCGATGCCCATCATGTCGACGGTGGCCTTGAGGTCGTCGTCGCGTTTGACTACTTTACCGGGAACGGCAAGGCACATATTGTTCCCCTTTTAGACGCTTTGCGCTGGATAGGCGCTCAATAATCCATCAGTTGATGGTAGCGCTCGCGGGGTTTGCGGGCAAACGCGTTACGCCTGTGAGACGGCGGCTTGCGGGCTGGCCGAACAGCCTATTGTGGCGCGACCTGTGCGAGGCGAGTGCGTGCGACTGCTGCCTGACCGTAGGCGATGCAGCCGTCGTTAACGGGCACGGTTTGGGGAATCAAGACCGTAAGGCCTGCGTCTTTAAGCTTGCGGGTGAGGAGCTGAAGCAAAAGTCGGTTCATGAACACGCCGCCCGAGAGTGCGACGGTATCGATGCCTTCGCGCGCGCAGATTTCGCGTGCGATTCGTGCCGAAGAGCGCGCGACGGCGACATGGAAGTCGAGTGCGAGCCTGTCGGCGGGCGCTCCGGCTTCAATTCCTCCCAAAAGTGCCTCAAAGAGTGCTTTCTGGTCCAGAACATAGGGGCCGTCCAGCCACGATGGGCCAGATGCGAAATAGCCGGCGTTGTCGTCGGGAAAATGGGCGATTTCGTTGTCGAGCGCGCGCCAGACGGCAGCCTCAAGCTCGATGGCGGGTTCGCCCTCGTAGGTCGCCTTGTCGCAGATGCCTAGAATTGCTGCCGCGGCATCAAAGAGACGCCCCATGCTGCTGGTACGCGGGCTGTTGATGCCGCGCTCGATCATGGTGGCTGTCACGCTGCGCGTTTGCTCGTCGAGGCTGTCCAAAAGCCGAGCGGCGCCTGGGTGCTCGAGCAGGCCGAGCTCACTGAGCAGGGCAAAGGCGTTGCGGCGGGCGTCGCGCACGGAGGCCGCCCCGCCGGGGAGCGCCCAGGTGCGCAAATGCGCGGCGCGCTCAAAGCCGCCAAGGCTGGCAACAAGAAACTCGCCGCCCCAAATGGTCCCATCGGTGCCGGCGCCGGTGCCGTCAAAGGCGATGCCAAGGACGCGCGCGTCGGTTGTAAGCTGGCCCGCGGCGATGGCCTCGGCCATTACGCTCGCGATATGCGCATGATGGTGCTGCACCTCGACGAGCGGCAGATTGCATTTTCGCGCCTGCTCGCGCGCCCACTGGCCCGATAGATAACTGGGGTGTACATCGCAGGCCAAGGCGGCGGGCGCCAAGTCAAAGAGATCTTCCAAGCGCGTGCGCGCGGCGTTCCAGGCATCGAAGGTCCCGCCGTTTTCAACATCGCCGATATGCTGCGACACAAAACAGGTCGCCTCGCCGTTCGTCCCTTCACGCGTGAGCGCAATCGTGGCCTTTTGTTGTGGCCCGCAGGCAAGCACGCAGGACGGAGCGCGGTCGAGCGCCGGCAACGGCAGCGGCTGGGGTGCATATCCGCGAGCGCGGCGCACGGGCATAACGGTGCCGTCAACCACGCGCACCACGGAATCGTCATAGCGCGAGAGAATCGCGCGGTCGTTACCGAGCAGCGCGTCGGCGATGCCGGCGGCAACGAGGTGTTCCCAGGCGAGGTCGTCGTCGGTCTCGATGGGTTCTTCGCTCAGGTTTCCGCTGGTCATGACGAGCGCGTGCATACCGCAGGCTTCTGCCGCGGCAAGCAACAGATGTTGAAGCGGCGTATAGGGGGGCATGACGCCGAGCTCAGGAAGGTCGCGCGTGACGGACGGCGCGAGCGCGAGGGCGTCGGGGGAACCGCCGTTGCCCTCGCCAACAGTGCGCCGGCGCAGCAGCACAATGGGGCGGATGCTGCCGGCGAGCAGATCGCGTTCAGCATCGTCGATATGACACAGGCGCCCGGCATCGGCAAGACTGCGCACCATGACGGCAAGCGGTTTGTTGCTGCGGCGTTTGCGACGGCGCAGCTCGGCCACCGCCTGCTCGTTGGAGGCGTCGCATGCTAAGTGGAATCCGCCCAGGCCCTTGATGGCGACGATGCCACCGCTGGCCAGCAGCTCAACACAGCGGTCGATAATGGCGTCGCTGGCCTCGCGTGTGGTGCCGACGGCCAGCGACGCGGCGGCTTCGCCCGGCCCATCGCCCACGCCCGCTTCGCGCCACGTAATATGCGGCCCGCAATCAAAGCAGGCATCGGGTTGCGCGTGAAAACGCCGGTCGAGTGGGTCGGCATACTCCGCGGCACACCTGGGACACATGGAAAAACAATCCATCGACGTGGCCGCTCGGTCATAAGGCAACGATCGGATGATGGTAAAGCGTGGCCCGCAGTTAGTGCAGTTGATAAAGGGGTAGTGATAGCGTCGGTCGGCGGGATCGAACAATTCGCGCAAGCAATCGTTGCAGGTGGCGATATCGGGCGAGACGAGCGTCGTGTGCGCGGTCTGGTCCTGCGATGCTACGATGCGAAAACCCTGTTCGTTGGCGGCATCCCAACCGTTGGCTGCCAAGTCCACAACCTCGACATGCTCTACGCGGGCTGCCGCAGGCGCATGCTCAGAAAGCGCGGCAACAAAAGCATCGAGCGCATCGGCCGGAGCGTGCGCCTCGATATGCACGCCGTCGCCCGCATTGAGCACCCATCCACAAATGCCATGTGCCATGGCCTCGCGATACACAAACGGTCGCATGCCAACGCCCTGCACAATGCCCGTCACATGAATATGCACATGCCGCATGCGACACCCCTCATCAAAACCGACCAAAAAGGGACAGGTTTATTTTGGTAGGTAAAACTTCTAAACCTGCCAAAACAAACCTGTCCCTATTTGGCAGGTGCGCTGCGGGAAATCCCGTTACAGCCCCAGGCTCTGCTTGGTGGCGGCGCACGTGAGCTCGCCGTGCTTAACGCCGCGCAGGCCCAGCAGGCGGTCGGCTAGTTCGTAGACGCGCTCGCCGCGACCCTTGAGTGCCAGAATCTCCAAGCAGTTGTGGTGATCCAAATGCACGTGCATCGTCGATACGATCTCGTCGGTGTAGTCGTGCTGCACCTCGTCCAGGCGGCGCGTCAGATCGCCGGTGTGATGGTCGTAGATCATGGTGAGCGACCCGATAACGTGCTCATCGGGCGTGCGCATCTGCTCCTTGGCGATCGAGGCGCGAATCAGGTCGCGCACGGCCTCGGATCGGTTGGCCACGTCGCCGCGGCGTGCGATCTGCTCGTCAAAACGGCGCAGCAGGTCGTCGGGTGCGGTAACCGAAAAACGGACCAGCTCGGAGCCGGAACCACTACAGTGGCAGCCCGCGTTACCATCCGCCCCGTGCGGATGCTCGTGCTCGTACCCGCAGCTGTGCTCGTGTTCGGCCACCTTACACCAGCTTCACGGAGCCGACGGAGTTGTGGTCGGCCTCGATGGCTTCCTCGTAGCCCTCGAGCGCGTCATGCGCCTCGTGGAGCGCGGCCATGGCGGCCTCGAGCTTGGCGCCGATGCGCTCCATGTCAAAATTCTCGGTCGCATGCAGCAGCTGATGGCTCCACTCGTGAGCGAGCTCGATGGTGTCGTCGACCTGCTTGACGCTCATGGCAAGCTGGCTC
>DBFOPE010000120.1:0-11816 GCA_048429085.1 Collinsella sp. | reverse complement strand
CAAGGAGAACTGGCAGCGCGCCAAGATGACCGCCCTGGGCATCCCCGACCTCAAGGTCGTCCAGAACAACATCTCCTACAACGACAGCCGCGGCGTCACCCGCGGCATCCACGCCGAGCCCTGGGACAAGTTCATCTCCGTCGCCCGCGGCTCTGTATTCGGCGCCTACACCGCCGTGGACAGGGCCGAGACCCCCGAGGGCCGCGCGATTGCATGGAAGGCGAACGCGACCGGCCCGGCCCTGCTCGCCCGCACCTGCGCCGAGCACGGCATCACGCTCGTCCACGTGTCCTCAGACTACGTCTTCGACGGCACCGCGGAGGTCCACACAGAGGACGAACCCCTCAGCCCGCTGTCCGTCTACGGCCAGACCAAGGCCGCCGGCGACATCGCCGTGGCCGGGTGCCCGCGCCACTACATCATGCGCAGCTCCTGGGTCATCGGCGAGGGACACAACTTCGTCAAGACGATGAAGGGCCTCTCCGACCGCGTAGCCGACCCCGAGGATAAGCTCGCGCAGGTCACCGTCGTGGACGACCAGCTGGGACGCCTGACCTTCACGCGCGACATGGCGGCTGCCATCTTCCACGTGCTGGGGACGCACGCCCCTACGGGAACTACGACTACACCGGCTCCGGCGCGGTCAGGTCCTGGGCCGACATCGCCATCGCCGTCTTCGAGGCCGCCAACGGCAACGGCGACAAGGTGGTCCCCGTCAGCACCGCCGACTACTACGCGAGCGTCGTCGGCCCCATCGCCCCGCGCCCGGCCCACTCCGCGCTCGACCTGTCCAAGCTCGAGACATCTGGCTTCCGTATGCCGGATTGGGACAGCTCTCTATCTTTGTATTTGAAGTCTTTGTAATCGTTATTTACGGTGTTTAACGTTATGAATCCATCTTGGCTTTATTTTTTTCTAGACCTTTGTATTGCTGCCGCGCTTCTTTATGGGCCCGGTTCTCTCGCTTTTCGTTTTGCCGGATTTAGGCTGGAAGCATCAATTTGTCTTGCTCCGAGTTTCTCACTTTCGGTGTTTGTTGTTGTTGGCATTTTGCTTGGGCTTGCCGGTATTAATGTTAGCAACGTTAAGTTTCTTCTGATATGTCTACTCGTTACCCTGGTTTTACTTATTGTTTTCGGTGTTTTCTCGCGTTTTTGCGAAAGAAATCGACTGTCACATGTGCAGCATGACTCTCAAAACGGGCCAACTTTCTCTCTTATTGCGCTTTATTTGCTCATCGCAGCAATATTTGTCACGGTGCTCTTCATACTTCCGATCGATGGTCCTTACTCTTTTTCAACGTCGAATGATTCGAGCGCTCATCTAGATTTCATTAGGGTATTTGTCGAATCTGGTACCTATTCGACTCTGCATGTGTCACAAGATGTAAATCTTGTACCGCTTTCCGGATTTTATCCTGCGGCTTACCATGTCTTTTGCGCAGCTCTTACTGCGTTACCTGGTTGCACGGTTACTATGGCATCTAACATTGCTGTTGTTGTAATTTGTGGAGCGGTTTATCCCCTTGGATCACTTCTAGTCTGTTCGCGTCTTTTTGGTTCTAGAGCCCTTGAGACACGTGTGGGGGCCCTTGCTTGTGTCGGAAACGCTGGTTTTCCGTGGGCCTTTTTGGTTTGGGGCCAGCTCGCTTCAAACTTGCTGGCTTTTGCTTTGGTTCCTGCATTTGTTTTTCTATTTTGGGAACTTCTTTTCCCTCTCGAGAATCGGTCCTTTTTCAAGGTATTCGTCTCATTATCTGTTGTGTTTTTTGCTATGGCGATTGCTCAACCAAATGCAGTATTTACGGGCGGAATTTTCTGTATTCCAATCATTTTTTGTTTTGTTCGTGACCGGATTTTAGTTATGAATCCGAGCCTTCGCAAATCGCATTTCTCTAGATCCCTCTTATCTTTTCTGCTAGTAGTTAGTTTAGTTCTTGCTATCTGGACGCTTCTGTATTTATCTCCTTTCTTGAGCGGCATAGTTCATTTCAATTGGTCCAATGATGCATCTCTGGGTCAAGCCTTCGTTTCCGCTCTTGAACTCAAGTATGGTGGAATGTTTGAAATTCAGTATCTAGTCGCTCCGCTTCTGCTCCTGGGATTCTTTCTTTCCTTTACGCGTTCTTCGGTTAAATACGTCAGCTGGCTCTATCTTATTTGTACGTTACTTTTTATTGCTTCGTATACTAAGAACTTCCCGCTTCAAAGCTATTTTTCCGGTTTTTGGTACACGGATTATTATCGAGTGGGTGCTATGGCAGCGATGTGTTCAACGCCGCTTCTCTGTGTTGCTTATTCTGCCATCGCGCGTGCTTTCATTCGTCTAGTCCAACGTTATGCGCGCGTTCTTCGTGTCTCGTTTTGTTTTGCCGGATTGCTTGTTTTCCTTTATTTTCTTTTGTTGCCTAGTTTCCAGCTGGCAGACGGTTCTTGGTTTGATACGCCTTTTGGCTCTATTAAAAGCAACGTAGAGCGAACCTATTCAATGAATAACCTTGAGGGAATTGATGCTGAAGAGTGGGATTTTATTGGCAAATGCATTCCCATCGTTAAAGACGATGTAGTTATTAATTTGCCTTTTGATGGAAGCGGTATGTTGTACGGATCAGCTGGTATGAATGTGCTTTATAGAAACATAAAAGCTAATCCTAGCAACCAATCTGATAAGCCTATCCGCATGGGTTTGTGCAATTTCGCGTCAGACAAGCGTGTTTCGGACTGTGTCCGAAATCTGAACGCTAAGTACGTTCTCATACTTGATAGTAATTCTCCCTCGGGCTCCATCATTCCGTATGTGCCTCATGATAGAAAAGATTGGTCGGGAATTTTTGATATTACCGAGAACACTCCCGGTTTTGAACTCGTTCTTAGCCAGGGTGACATGTGTTTGTATAAGATAGACGTTAATGACTTGGTTTCATGACCCGTTCTGGAGTACTGAATGACTGATATTAAAATTGCCGTAGCTTGTCATAAACCTTCCGAGCTTCCGCATAACCCCCTTTATGTTCCCGTTCAGGTTGGGTCTGCTATCGCGCCCCGGCGTATGGAGGGCATTGCTCATGATGATGAGGGCGAAAATATTTCCGCTAAGAATGGGTCGTACTGTGAGTTAACTGCTCAGTATTGGGCCTGGAAAAATCTTGACGCTGACTATCTTGGTCTTTGCCACTATCGGCGTTTCCTAACTTTTTCTGATGGAGATTTCGAGTTCACTAAGCGCAATCAAGTTGAAGCAGGTTTTCTCGATTCATTCAACATGGATCGCTTTGGCCTTGAAGATGCGAGCGAAATGTCCTCGGTGATCGAGCAGTATGATTGCGTGGTTGGTCTGCTTGAAGATGTTAGCGGTCTTTCAACTCCTAAAGGAAAACAGAAAACGGTTTATAAGCACTGGGCTGCCCATGATCGCGACTTGATTAACGTCAACGATCTTGACCAGATGATCAAGATCGTTGACGAGTTTTATCCCGAGTATTCAGACGACCTTCATTTGTACCTCGAAGATAAGTGGTTCCTTGGTTATAACTGTTTTGTTATGAAGAAGGACTTATTCAATAAGATGTGCCATTTTGAGTTCGATGTTCTTTCGAGGCTTGAGGCACTTGTCGATTTGTCTCATTACAACCAGATGCGTTCGAGGATCTTTGGCTTTATGGCCGAGATTCTCTACAGTGTGTTCATTTTTCATATTGAAAAGAACGGTGCACGTGTTAAGCACGTCCCACTTGTTTACTTCAATGTTACTGAACCGCTTGATAGTCTTCGCCTGAAGCCTGTCGAAAACGCAATCCCAATTGTTTTTAACGCCGTTGAACGTGATTTTGATGCATCGATAATCGATGTTACTCTTAGATCTTTCATAAAGGCCAACTCGGGCTCCGCTGTTCTGTATGACTTAATTGTTTTGGGTCGTGAACTTTCTGCTTTCGTTAAAGCTGAAATTAATCGTAGCTGTGAAGCCGCTGATAATTTTAGTGTTCGTTTTATCGACTTGGATCAGATCGATTACGGCCTTTTCGATCGAGTCGGATATGTTAAGGCAAAGTTAAATGACGTGAAATTCCGTCAGTCGATCGACCCCGAGATTCTGCTTCCCTGGCTTTTGCCTGACTATCATCGAGTTATTTCTTTTGAGTGGCATACGTTGTTTTATGGCCTTACTTCAGAGTTGTGGCAGCGCTTCCGTTCCTCTGAGAAGCCCATCGTTGCGGCCGAGAGCGTTATTGACCGTGCAAGAATTAATGAGCCGCTCGATCGCCTCTACAAGAGATGTCGTCATGAGCTAGGTATTCAGGATCCCTACGGTTATTTCGATACGTCTGTGATGGTTCTCGATCTTGATCAACTTCGAAATGAGGCTGATTTCGAATCTATTAAGAACCTATATCTTAAGCACAATTATCAGCTTAGGGCCAGTGAAGCGTTTAATGTTATCTATGAGGGTCGTTGCGAATCGCTTGACCTATCTTGGGCATATCCCGTCGATGCCGATTATTGGAGAAAGGGTTTAGCGCCTGCGGCTCCTCTGAGCCTATTCCGTAAGTTTAAAGAGGTCGCGAATCCATCCATTGTGCAATATGACCCACTAGTTTTTTCAAATCCCGAGCCTAGTTCTGTTACTACTGATTTTTGGCGTATCGCTAGAGAGGGTTCCTTTTATGAAGTTCTCCTTAGCAATATGGTCTCATATCGAATTCACAAAGATGCTGAGCAGAAGTCTGGTCTGAGGAAGGCGATTGCGGAAAAGCTCCCCGTTGGGTCTGATAAGAGGCAAGTCGCTGCAAATATCGCTGGTTCTGCTTTATCTATCCTTTATCCTTCGGGGTCCAAGCGTCGTGAGAGGATAGAGCAAACTTGGACGGAGGACGAGTATAAATCCCGTCTTCTTAAACATCTCAAATAGTAATAGGTGCCTTAAGGGAGCAACTAATGTCTGGCTTTAAGCTATCTAATATCGTTTTGCGCGTCGATGGGCATGCGGCTGATCATCCCGAGATTTACTATCGCGTTATTTCTGGTGAGGCTGTTTATTCTGAGAGTTCATCTGCTCTGCGAATTAAAGGGGACGTGGACTTTCTCACATATGTAAATTCCTGCTCTGTATGCAAATGGCGTAAATATGCTCAGATTGACAATTTAAAGTTATCGCTTACTCTCAAGGGTTCTGGCCGTGTTGTTCTTCGCGGTGTTCCTGTTGACTCTAATGAGCCTAAAATCCTTTCGTATCATTCGTTTGATTTTGAGGATATCTCTGATTTTTCTGTTCCCGTTGAGGTGGATAAGTTTGACCTAGTCGGATTCTCAGTTATTTCTGAGGGGGCTTCGACTGTTGATGTCTTTGCGGGTTCTTTCTCGACCTGCGTTGATGCATCGGCTGTCAATGACGTTCGCATTGCCCTTTGCACTACTACATTCAAAAATGAGAAGTACATCATCCGCAACATTTCCCTGGTTAAAAATGGCATTGCTGCTGAGGGTGCTCCGTTTGCCGATAATTTTCACATGTTTGTCGTCGACAATGGGCGTTCGCTCGACGTTGACGTTCTTTCCGATGATGTCGTGACCGTGCTCCCTAACCCCAACACGGGCGGTTCCGGAGGTTTTGCCCGTGGCATGATGGCTGCGACAGAGCATTCCGGTGAGTTTACGCATGTCATTGTTATGGACGACGACGTGTCCATTATGCCTGAGAGCCTTATTCGTACATTCAACCTGCTATCGCTTGCTCGAGGAAAGTATAAGGATGCCTTCATCAATGGTGCCATGCTTTCACTTGAGGACCCTATAAGGCAGTTTGAAGACGTTTCGCATGTTGTTGATACAGCTGTTTATGCTCGCCTTAAACAGGACCTTGATGTATCCAAGCTTTCAGATATCCTTTTAAATGAGCGTCAGGATATCGAGGTCTCTAAGGCTTATGGCGCATGGTGGTATAGCTGTATTCCCGTTGAGGCGATCTTGAAGAACGGCTTGCCTGTTCCGTTCTTTATCCGTTGCGATGATGTTGAGTTTGGCATGCGCAACAACCCCGTTTACATGACCATGGATGGCATCTGTGTGTGGCACGCTAGCTTTGAGGGCCGTTTTAGGGCTTCTGTAGATTGTTATCAGTACACGCGCAATTTTCTTGCCATGATTGCTATGGATGATTGTGCTAAAGAGGGCTGGGCAATCATGCGTGCCAAACGAAATGTTCGTATGAATCTTCGTGACTACGATTATGCGGCCGCAGAACTTACGCTTGATGGTATTGAAGATTATCTTAAGGGGCCCGAGTATCTGGAGAACCTTGATGGTTCGGCTTTGATGATGTCTAATGGCAAGCGCAATGAGAAGCTTGTTCCTGTTGAGGAACTTGGTAGTGACCTGCTTTCTCGTGCCGGTATTAACGACGAAGTCCTTTGTGGTAAGCAGATACTTCCTGACGATGGTCGCAGGGCGCTCTTCATGAAGTACTTCCGTACCCTTCCTTATGACAAGCACTATGCTCCGTTCTTGCTTTCCGAAAAGCCAGGCTATGTTGTTAAGCATGGCTCTGCCGTTATTGAGGGTAGTTCAATGGGACATAAGACCGTTGTGTTCCTTGATCCCACTCGCACGAAAGGTGCTGTGCGTCATCTTGACATGGACCGATTCCATGCGATTCGAAAGCGCGAGCGACAACTTATGGCTCGCTATCGAAAAGAAGGCAGGGCTGTTCGTAAAGCTTGGAAAGATGCACGGCCATATCTCACTTCGCGTGAGTTTTGGACTGAATATTTGGGACTTTAACGTAAAGGGGTCTGTCGAAATGCCGACAGACCCCTATTTAGTCCTGTTTCTTTAGAAGATAGGGTAGAGCGAGTACTTGCGGTACGGTGAATGTAGCCGGTATGGCGCTGTTGAACTTCTTAAGCGGTCTGATCACGCTATTTACGATTTTCTGCACGTTCATATTCCTCATAGACCTTAAGCTCCCATTGTTTGCGTTCGACTTTGGCTACTGAGTCCAGCACAAAACCTGTGGCAAGCGAGAGGCCGCATAGGAACATAAAGGCTGCAGCAAGGATGGCGGTGGGGAGGCGCGGTACCAAACCGGTCTGCGCGTATTCAGCTATAACGGGAATGCCCAGTATTAGCCCAATGATTGCGAAGATCGCCGCCGTGAGTCCAAAAAACTTAAGCGGCCTGTAGTCCTTAAAGAGCGTGCCGATCATGCTGGTGACCTTGATGCCGTCACTGACTGTGTTGAGCTTCGACACGGATCCTTCGGGGCGGTCGCGGTAGACGATGGGCACGTCTTTGATACGCCAGCGGTGGTCGACGGCATGGATGGAGAGCTCGGTTTCAATCTGGAAGCCCTCGCTCAAAACGGGGAAGGTCTTGACGAAAGGTTTGCTCATGGCTCGATATCCGGTCATCACGTCGTCAAAGCTGTAGCCGTAAATCCACTTGATCATGGCGCGAACAAGGTTGTTGCCAAATCCGTGAAAGGCGCGATTGTTCTCCTCAGCGTACGTGCCGTTTGAGAGACGGTCGCCTACCGTCATGTCGGCTTCGCCATTGAGGACGGGGAAGCAAAGCGCCGCTGCTGACTCTGCGGGGTAGGTATCGTCGCCGTCGACCATCAAGTAGCAGTCTGCCTCGATGTCACGGAACATCTGGCGGCAGACATTGCCCTTGCCTTGACGGCTCTCATGGCGCACGATTGCCCCGGCGTCGCGGGCAACTCGAGCCGTTCCGTCTGTGGAGTTGTTGTCGTAGACATAGATAGCTGCTCCAGGGAGTTCGCGCTTAAAGTCCTCGACGACCTTTTTGATTGTGACTGCCTCGTTGTAGCAGGGGATAAGCACGGCAACGTTGCGGTAATCCATGGTGCTCCTCGGTTGGGCTCAAAACTCCAATAGTATAGAGTTTCGGGGCGGCCGAGTTTGTGGGTTCCTTTTATCGTCAGCGTATCGCCGCATTTTCCATGTGCGCGGGGGCTATACTTTCGAGTTGCTAACGAAACGATGTAAGGAGTTGCGTTCGTGACAGAGCAGACTCAGGTTGCGCCCAAGGCCTCGATGCCTCCATCGCACGCCAAAAATGATTTCCAAAAAGATAAGTTCATTCTTGAGCAGCTGGTAACCAAGGATTTCAAACTTAAGTATCGCCGCAGCGTTCTCGGTATCGCATGGTCGGTGCTTAATCCGTTGCTGATGATGGTTGTCATGGCCATTGTCTTTTCGACCATCTTTGCACAAGGTCGCAACGGTTCCATCACTCCCGATATGTACCCGTTGTACCTCATCGTCGGTAACGTCACCTTTTCTGTGATGTCCGACTCTACGACGCAGGCCATGTCTTCTATCTTGGGCGCTTCTTCGCTGCTTAAAAAGGTTAAGGTTCACCGCTGGGTGTTCCCGGTTCAGAAAGTCCTGTTCTCCCTTGTGAACTTTGCACTTTCGCTGGTCGCCGTTGCCCTTGTTATGATTTGGTTTCGCGTCGTTCCCAGCTGGCATCTGATTCTTTTGCCGGTCTGCCTGTTCTTTCTTATGCTGTTCTGTATGGGTCTTGGCCTTATGCTTTCGGCACTATCTGTGTTCTTCCGCGATGTCATGCATCTTTGGAGCGTCGTTATCACCGCTTGGACGTACTTTACTCCCATTTTTTGGACCACGGATTTTATTGCGCAGATGCCGCATATTCTTCGCGTGATTATGTACGCCAATCCTATGTATAACTATCTTACGTTTATGCGCGACATCTTTCTATTTCAGCGAAGTCCGACCCCTCTGGTATTTGGTCTTTGCGTTGCCTGGGCTTTGATTTCGCTTGCCATTGGCTATACGATTTTCCACAAGACTGAGCATAAATTCATCCTGTATATCTAAGGAGCTTGCATGTCTGAAACTAATACCGCTGCTCCTGTCGATTACAGCAAGCAGCCCATGGCCGTCGAGGTCAAAGATGTAACGATGATCTTCAATATGGCCTCTGAGTCTCTGGGTAGCCTCAAGGAGTACTTCATTTCCTTGGCGCGCCATAAGCTCTTTTTTGAGGAGTTCCGTGCGCTTAAGAACATCTCGTTTGACGTTCATCGCGGCGAGGTTGTTGGTCTGGTTGGCACCAATGGTTCTGGCAAGTCTACGATGCTCAAAATCATCGCCGGTGTCCTTGAGCCCTCTGAGGGCGAGGTTAAGGTTCATGGCAATATTGCGCCGTTGATTGAGCTTGGCGCCGGTTTTGATCCTGAGCTTTCCGCTCGCGAGAACATCTACCTCAACGGCGCTCTCCTTGGTTATACCAAGGAGTTTATTGATGCAAACTTCGATGGCATCATTGAGTTCGCTGAGCTCAAAGACTTCGTTGACATGCCGCTGAAGAACTTCTCTTCGGGTATGGTCGCGCGCATTGCCTTCGCTATCGCCACGATTACCGAGCCCGATATTCTCATCGTCGATGAGACGCTTTCTGTTGGCGATGTCTTTTTCCAGCAGAAGTGCGAGCGCCGCATTCAGCATTTTATTGAGAGCGGTGACGTCACGGTCTTGTTCGTTTCTCACTCCATGGAGCAGGTTGAGCGCATTTGCCAGCGTGCTGTTTGGATCGAGAAGGGCGACCTGCGTATGGATGGCCCCGTGGATGAGGTCTGCAAGGCATACCACGACCAGTTCAAGTAGGTTATAATTTATTGGCCGTGTGAACTTGTACCTGCTTGGACGCGCGGCTTTATGCTCCATTAGCTCAGTTGGATAGAGCAGGGGACTTCTAATCCCAAGGTCGACGGTTCGAATCCGCCATGGAGCACCAGAGAGTTTTTGAAGACCCGGTTATTGTGCCGGGTCTTTGCTTTTTGGGACGTGTGCGCGTGCAATGCTCCCTCAACAATAAGTCCGGTGCAAAGATGCTGCACCGGACTTTCTACATCCCAGAATGGCTATCAGCCTTTGGCTGTTGGGCTCTTACGCCTCCGTGGGCTCCACGCTCAGCTCGTTGCGGACGAGCTCGAAGGCGGCGGCGATGGCCTTGTCCATGTCGTAGTACTTGTAGCCGCCCAGGCGACCGGCGAAGATCACGTCGCCCTCCTGTGCTGCCAGCTCCTCATACTGCTTGTAGAGGGCCTCGTTCTTGGCGTCGTTGATGGGGTAGTAGGGCTCGTCGCCGGGCTTCCAGTCCGCCGGGTACTCGCGCGTGATGACGGTCTTGTCCTGCGTGCCGAACTCAAAGTGCTTGTGCTCGATGATTCGGGTGTAAGGGATCTCGCGCTCGGTGTAGTTGACCACGGCCACGCCCTGGTGGTCCTGCTCGTCGAGCGTCTCGGTCTCAAAGCGCAGGCTGCGGTACTCGAGCGTGCCCAGCTTGAAGTCGTAGAACGCGTCAATGGGGCCGCAGTAGATCGTCTTGGCGGCGATATCGGGCTCGGCGGCGGCCAGCTCCTTGTACTCCACGCCGCAGCGCACCTCGACGCCCTCGAGCATGTTGGCGACCATCTTGGTGTAGCCGCCCATGGGGATGCCCTGGTAGCGGTCGTTGAAGTAGTTGTTGTCGTAGGTAAAGCGGCAGGGGAGGCGCTTGATGATGCTCGCGGGCAGGTCCTTGCAATCACGGCCCCACTGCTTCTCGGTGTAGCCCTTCACAAGCGTCTCGAAGATGTCGCGGCCGACGAGCGACAGCGCCTGCTCCTCGAGGTTCTGTGGCTCGCCGATGTTCTCGGCGGCCACCTGCTCGGCGATCTTGGCTTTGGCGTCCGCCGGCGTGACGACGCCCGGCCACATCTTTGCGAAGGTGTTCATGTTGAAGGGCATGTTGTACATGTTGCCGTGGAAGTTGGCTACCGGCGAGTTGACGTAGTTGTTGAACTCGGCGAAGCGGTTGACGTAGTCCCAGACGTCCTTCATGGAGGTGTGGAAGATGTGCGCGCCGTAGCGGTGGACCTGGATGCCCTCAACATCCTCGGTGTAGATGTTGCCGGCGATGTGATCGCGGCGGTCGATGACCAGGACCGACTTGCCGGCGCGCCTGGCGGCATTGGCAAAGACAGCGCCCGAAAGGCCGGCGCCGACAACGAGGTAATCGTATTGGGACATGGATATGCTCCTTTGTATGTCAATTGGACAGTTACTTTAGTTTAGGGACAAACATATCTGATGTCTTTGTCCCAGGGATTAGTGTAGCAGATGCTCTTTCAACAGCTCTAGCGCATGTACGTAGCCCTTCAGGCCCTCGCCGGTGATTGTGGCGAAGCAGGCCAGGCGGGCGTAGCTTACCTGGCGGAAGTCCTCGCGGGTCTCGACGGCGCTGATGTGGACCTCGACGGCGGGGATGGCGACGGCTTTGAGGGCGTCGAGGATCGCCACGCTCGTATGTGTGTAGGCCGCCGGGTTGATGACAATGCCGTCGACCTTGCCGTAGGCCTCCTGGATCTTGTCGACGATGCTGCCCTCGTGGTTGGACTGGAAGACCTCGACTTCGTCAAAGCCTTGCGCGGCGCCTGCCTCCTGGCAGATCTGGACCAGGCGGTCGTAGTTATCGCTGCCGTAGATGCCCGGCTCGCGAATGCCGAGCATGTTGAGGTTGGGGCCGTTTATGACGAGTGCTTTCATGGTTGCTTCCTTTGCGGTTGGGCGGGCGGTGAGGCGGAATGAAAAACCACCACAAAGGTGCCTGTCCCCTTTGTGGTGGTTTAGAGGGTGTCGAGGACGGCGCGGGCGGTGTTGGCGGCGCAGTCGCGTGAGTCGATGATGTAGTCGGCCCAGGCGCGGTAGCGCGGCATACGCTGCTCGGCCAGCTTGTCGATGCCGTCGCGCGCGGTGATGGGGCGGCCCTTGTGGGCGAGCTCGTCGAGCT
>DBFOPE010000119.1:0-2971 GCA_048429085.1 Collinsella sp. | reverse complement strand
ACCACGGCGGCCGCCATGGGCTGCGAGTCCCTGTGCATCGAGCGCGGCCTTCCCGGGCGAACGATTCCCGTGCCCGGGGAGGTCGCTGCCGGCTGCGGTCTGGCGTGGAAGGCGTTGCCTGCCGATGAGGAGCTGCTGCGCGGCGAACTCGCCGCGGCGGGCATTCCCACTGAGGGCTTTACGGTGATTGATATGTGGGAGGTCGTGCGATGATCTATCTGGATAACGCGGCGACGACCATGCACAAGCCGCAGACGGTCATCGATGCCGTGACGCAGGCGATGTGCTCGCTCGGCAATGCCGGGCGCGGCGCCACGTCGGGTGCCCTCGATGCCGCTCGTACGATTCACGCTTGCCGTGCCAAGCTCGCGCGCCTTTTGGGTTGCCCGAGGGCGGACCATGTGTGCTTTACGCCCAATTCCACGGCGGCGCTCAACACGGCGATTAACGGCGTGGTGCGTCCTGGCGACCGCGTGGTCACGACGGTGCTCGAGCACAACTCCGTGCTGCGTCCGCTCAATCGCCTAGCGACGGAGCAGGGTGTGACCGTTGAGCATGCGGGCTGCGACGCGAACGGCGTGCTCGACTATGACGAGCTCGAGCAGTTGGTCACGCCCGGTACACGTGCCGTGGTGGTGACGCATGCCTCCAATGTGACCGGCAACGCGGTCGACATTGCGCGCGTGGCGGCCATCGCCCATGCGGCCGGCGCGCTGGTGATCGTCGACGCCTCTCAGTCTGCCGGTACGGCGAAGATTGACATGGATACCATGGGGCTCGACGTGGTGTGTTTTACCGGCCACAAGGGGCTCATGGGACCCCAAGGCACCGGCGGCCTGGCCGTGGCGGAGGGCATTGACGTGGCTCCGTGGGCCATGGGCGGCACGGGCGTGCACAGCTTCGATGCGCTGCAGCCGCTTGAGTGGCCCACGCGACTTGAGGCGGGCACGCTCAACGGTCATGGCATCGCGGGGCTTTCCGCAGGTCTCGACTTTATCGAGGCTCAGGGTGGGGTCGAGGCGATTGCTGCCCACGAGCGTGCGCTCGCTGATCGCTTCCTTGCCGGTGTGCGCGAAATCCCCGGCATTGCGCTCTACGGTGCGTTTGACCAGCTCATGCGCTCGGCGATCGTCTCGCTCAACGTGGGCGATATCGATTCGGCCGAGATCTCGGACGCGCTCATGCAGGGGTGGGGGATCGCGACGCGCCCCGGCGCCCATTGCGCCCCGCTCATGCACCGCGCGCTGGGGACCGAGCGTCAGGGTGTCGTTCGCTTCTCGTTTGGGTACTTCAACACGGACGAGGAAGTCGACACCGCGATCGACGCTTTGCGCGACTTAGCCTGCTAAAGCTGCTAGACCGTTTATACTTGCGGGACGGGTGTTTTTGCCTGTCCCGTTTTTGTTTCGACCTGAAAGGTGTGCCCATGGCCTCATCCGCTCCGCGCGGTCTGCGCTCCGACCATGTCGTTACCGTCGGCATTGCGCTGTTCTCGATGCTCTTTGGCGCCGGTAACCTCATTATTCCGCCGCTGCTGGCGCTGCAGGCAGGCTCTGCCACGTCGGTCGCCATGCTCGGCTTTCTTATTGCCGCCATCGGCCTGCCCGTCATGGGTTTTATCGCCGTGGCGCTTGCCGGAACGGCACGCGAGCTGGCCGGCCGCGTGCACCCCAAGTTTGGTGAGTTCTTTGTCGCGGCGGTGTATCTGGCTATCGGTCCGTGTCTGGCTATTCCGCGCACGAGCTCCACGGCCTTCGAGATGTTGGTGCCGCTGCTGCCCGAGGGTGTCTCGCTCGGCACGGCTCGCCTGGTGTTTGCCATCGGGTTCTTCGCAGTCGCGTTTGTGCTCACGCTGCGCCCGGGTGTCATCACACGCGTGCTCGGCCGCATTACGGGCCCCGCGCTTATCGCACTCATCGTGCTGGTCGTGGGTGCTGCCGTGATCTCGCCGCTGGGACCGGCTGCCGCGCCTCAGGCTCCCTACGATGCAGGTTCTGCCGTGCAGGGCTTTCTGACTGGCTATCAGACCATGGACCTGCTCGCGTCGCTTGCCTTCGGCATCATCATCGCTGAGACCATCCACGAGCTGGGCGTTACCGACGACAAGCGCGTGGCCTTTGAGATTTCGCGCTCCGGTGTGATCGCCGGTGCGCTCATGGCCGTCATCTACTGCGGCCTGGCGCTTGCCGGCATGCAGCTCAGTACGGTTATGCCCGATGCCACCAACGGCGCTGCCATCCTTGCCCGCTCTGCCTCCATGCACTTTGGCCTTGCCGGCACGGTCGTGGTCTTCGCGATCTTTTTCCTTGCCTGCATGAACGTGTGCATCGGCCTCATCAGCTGCTGTTCGCGTTACTTCTGTGAGACGTATGTGGTCGAAGGGGGAGCGGAGGCCTCCGAGGAGGCCATGCGCCATCCCTTTGCGGTTCTCGCCTTTGTGTTCGCGGCGTTTTCGTGCGTGCTCTCCAACGTGGGCCTCGACATGATCCTCATGTTCTCGGTGCCCATGCTCAACGCCTTGTACCCCGTCGCCATTGTGCTGGTGCTGATGGGCCTGGTGCACGGTTTTTGCGACGCCAATCCGCAGGTGTGGGTTTGGGTCGGCGGCTTGGTCGCGGTGCAGAGTGTGATCACCTCGGTCCGCGACGCGTTCTTTGCGGGCGTGTGGCTGCCGTTCGATGCGCTGCCGTTGGCGGACATTGGAGCCGCGTGGGCGCCGGTCGCCGTGGTGGCCTTTGTGATAGGCCTGGCCCATAGCCAGTTTGTCGCACATTCGAGGAGCTAGGGTATCGTCGCTTGCATAGGCGGGGAGTCTCCCCTATAATTTCCCTCGCTTTGGGACACGCAAGGTTTAGACCTTAGCTGCTCAACACCTTCGGGACGTGGCGCAGTTTGGTAGCGCGCCTGCTTTGGGAGCAGGATGTCGCAGGTTCAAATCCTGTCGTCCCGACCATATCTTGCGGGCGTAGTT
>DBFOPE010000118.1:0-32690 GCA_048429085.1 Collinsella sp. | reverse complement strand
AGGTGGCATGCTTTTGGCGGTGGCGGATAGATTTTTAACTGTGCAAGGCGCCTTAAGAACAAAAACGGTCCGGCGGCACGGCTGGCATCACATAGGAGGAACCATGAATGTAGAAACTGCGCAGCGGCTCGCCGACCTTCGCCGCAGCAAAGGCTTTAGCCAAGAAGGGCTGGCGCGAAAGCTGGGGCTGTCGCGCCAGGCGGTCAGTAAATGGGAGCGCGCGGAGAGCTCACCCGATACCGAGAACCTGATCTCGCTCGCCAAACTCTATGGCGTGAGCTTGGACGAGTTGCTCAATCCGAGCGATGAGATCGAGGACGATATCGAGTTTGAGAACGAGGACCGCGCTCGTCAGCGCGAGGCCGAGGCAGCAGAGCGTGCTCGCACCCATGAGGCGGCGGCGCGCGCTACCGAGGCGGCAACACAGGCGAGTGACGCCGCCGCCAAGGCGGCGCAAGCGGCAAGCTGGAGTGCGCAGGCCGCCAATGCCGCTACGGCGCAGGCGACGAGTGGCGGCGCAGTTGGCTCGACTCCGGTGAAGGGCCCGTTCCAGTCGTTCCCGTATTGGGCCGTGTGCTGGCTGCTGTTCTTTTTACTGATGTTCCTGGTTGGTGCCAGCCCCTTTCCCGCACTGATCTTCTTTACGATTCCTATCTATCACTGGGTGGCGCGTGCGCTCGATGGTGATTGGGCACGCGGGGATATTCAGGTTGGTCCGGCGTCGGTGACAGCTAGGGCTCAGAATGTTTCCGCTCCGGTTGATACTGACGTGGCTACCGCGACTACCGCTGAGCCGATTGCCAAAGAGGGTGGTGAATGATGAAGCTTTCGCATGAATCCAAGGTACGCTTGGGCGTTGGCATCGGAGCGTTTGTACTGATTATCGGGCTTGTTTTTGGCATTTCGCGGACTTTGATTCATTTTGATGGCCCGTGGGATCTCGACGATGTTGTATCCGGCTTGTCCGGTATGGACGATGTGGTTGACGACGACGATTTTATGAACGATAGCGGTAACTATTCCGCTCGGCCTCAGCAACTTTCGAGTGCGACCTTTGATGCCGATGAGTTCCGCTACCTCGATTTCGATATCGATGCGGCTACGGTGGACGTCAAGGTTGTTGATGGCAACAAGGTTCGCGTTATCGAGCGGGGACGCGTTGCCAATGGTATGGATGTCTCCAAGGCCGCGACGCAGAACATCGCATCCGTCGAGGACTCGACGCTCAAGGTTTCTCAGTTTGGAAGTGATGACGGTAAGGCAATTGACCGCTCGGTTACGGTTGAGCTGCCGCGCCGTGTTGCCGAACATTTGAAGGGAGTCAACGCGCACGTGGGCTCGGGTGATCTGCAGATTGCCGGTGTCACCTGTGATGGTTTCGACCTTTTCCTGGGTGCGGGAGATGTAGAGTTTACGGGCAGCGTGACTGATGCGCTTAGTGCAGAGGTCGGGTCGGGCGATGTAACGTTCGAGCTCTACCAGGCCCCCGCGAAGTCGATGGACGTGAGTGTGGGCTCGGGCGATGTGGAGATGACGGTTCCGAATTCTACGGGCTTTAAGGCGAGCCTCACCTTGGGCAGCGGTGACTTCGAGAGCGATTTCCTTCCGCTTGACTACGACGGCGAGACCATTTTGAATCTTGAATTCGATAACGGTGACAAGTCTGCCACGTATCGTTTTGAGGTCGGTTCGGGCGACATGTCGTTTGATTCGGAGTAGTGAGGCAGACGAAAGCCTAGGCGAAGATATAGACGCGCTGTTTGATGAAGGCGCCGAAGCCGAGATCGGCTCCGGCGCCTTTGCCTTTACAATGGGGGCATGGAACAGATTATCTTGAACATACTCGAGGCTCTGCGTCGCGGCGAGACCGTGGACGACAAAGCGCTCGTCAAACTGATACATGCCGAGGCGCGTCGTGAGGGTGCCGACAAACGCGATTTGGCCAAGCGCCGTCTGCTGCCGTTTTACCAGCGGGTAAAACGTGAGGAGCCGGCCCGGTGGGCTGCGTGGAATGTCGATGCCGAGCTGGAGCGGCAACTGCTGCAGGTGCTGAGGATGAAGCCTCGTCGCACGGCTTCGGGCGTGGCGACCATTACCGTCATCACCAAGCCCTGGCCATGCTCGGGCGATTGCCTGTTTTGCCCCAACGACCTGCGCATGCCCAAAAGCTATCTGCACGCCGAGCCGGCATGCGCCCGTGCGGAGCAAAACTGTTTCGACCCATATCTGCAGGTGAGCGCCCGTTTGACCGCGCTTTCGCAGATGGGGCATGCGACCGATAAGATTGAGCTCATTGTGCTCGGCGGTACCTGGAGCGACTATCCGCAAGGGTATCAGATGTGGTTTATGTCGGAGCTCTTCCGCGCGCTCAATGATGATGCGGTGGCGGGCGTGGCGGCAAATCTCATGTTGACGCGTCCGGGCATCAGCCGTGCCGAGGCGGGACGCCTGCTCGACGATGCGCCCGCCGATGCCCTGCCGCCGGTGGTGGCGGAGCGTCGCGAGCGCTACCGGGCTGCCGGCATTGCGACAGACGAGGCCGAGCTCGCGAGCGACGTTGCCGAGGAGCAGGAGCGTGTGGATGCTGCCGTGGGCGGCTACAACCGCGCGGTGCGTCGTCTGTACGGCCCCGGTACGCCATGGGGCGAGGTTGCCGAGTGGCAGACGGCAACGATGGAGGAGCTTGAGCGTCAGCAGCGCATCAACGAGACGGCGAAGCATCGCGTGGTGGGGCTCGTTATCGAGACGCGCCCCGATGCCGTAACACCGCAGGCCCTCACGCTCATTCGTCGCCTGGGCTGCACCAAGATCCAGATGGGCATCCAAAGCCTTGACCAGCACCTGCTCGACATCAACGAGCGCCGCATTTCGGTGGCGCAGATTGAGCGGGCGTTTTCGCTTGCGCGCCTGTTTGGCTTTAAGATCCATGCCCATTTTATGCTCAACTTACTGGGCGCTACACCCGAGGGGGACAAGCGCGACTACGAGCGCTTTATGACCGAAGGGGCCTTTATGCCCGACGAGGTCAAGGTCTACCCGTGTGCGCTCATCGAGGGCTCGCGTCTGGTGGGCTGTTACGAGCGTGGCGAGTGGCGCCCCTATACCGAGGACGAGCTGCTCGATGTGTTGGCCGACGACATCGTGGTGACGCCGGCGTTCTGCCGCATCAGCCGCATGATCCGCGACTTTAGCTCCGACGACATTATGGTGGGCAACAAGAAGCCCAACCTGCGTCAGCTCGTCGAGAACCGCCTGACTGCTCGGGGGGATGGTGCGACGGTGCGTGAGATTCGCTATCGCGAGATCAGCACGGCGGGTGCCGACCTGGATGAGCTGACCCTTGACGAGGAGGTGGCGTACGAGACGCCGGTAACACACGAGCGCTTTTTGCAGTGGGTGACGCCGCAGGGCAAGATCGCGGGCTTTTTGCGGTTGTCTCTGCCCGACCATTCGTTTGTTGCCGCGCATGCGGACGAGTTGCCGACGACGCCGGACGAGGCGATGATTCGCGAGGTACATGTGTATGGCATGGCGGCACGCGTGGGGGATCAAGGCCAGGCGGCGCAGCACCACGGGTTGGGGCGTTTGCTCGTAGAGCGTGCGTGCGAGATTGCCCGGGATGCGGGTTATGCACGTATCAACGTGATTAGCGCGATTGGCACACGCGAGTACTATCGCCATCTTGGATTTTATGACCATGGCCTTTATCTGCAAAAGGAGCTCTAAATGAACAAGCCGAGTGTTTCTGCCGGTGTCGTTGCCGGCGTTGCTCTGGGAGCCGCGGCGCTTGGTGCAGCCGCCGTCGCTGTTCGTGCTGCCTGTCTGCAGGTTGCGCGAACCCGCAATGGGTTGGCGCGTGTGAAACGCGTGCACAATGAGAGCGACGATGAGATTCGCGTGTTGGTGCAAGGCGGCGTCTACCAAAGCGCAAGCTACGTTGGCGAGCGTTGGGCAGAGCCCGTCTTTGCGTACTATCGTGCGTTTGACGATGTGTTTGAGGCCGAGGACGCAATGCGTGATGCTTACGGGCATGGTATCGACCGTATGCTCATGCTGGGCGGCGGCGGGTTTGCCTATCCCAAGTTTGCGCTGTTGTCGCACGAGGGCATGCGCATGGACGTTATCGAGTATGACGGAGAGATTACGCGCCTGGCGCGCCGCTGGTTCTACCTGGACGAGCTGGAGCGCGCGGTGGGCGACCGCTTGCGGGTGATTACCGCTGAGGCTCGCTCGTATCTGGGTGTGACGAGCGTGGGTCATCGTCGCTACGACGTGGTCGTGAGCGATTGCTTTGGCGGTGCCGAGCCCGTGCGCGAGCTGGCGACGGTTGAGGCGTTGCGTTTGGTGCGAGGCGGCTTGAGCCCCGGGGGTATCTACGTTGCCAATATCGTGAGCGCAAACGAGGGGAGCGACGTGACGTTCCTGCGCGACTGCGCTGCCACGGCACTCGAGGTATTCGCCCACGCCTGGGTGGTCCCATGTGGCGATGCGGAGTTCGGCGGCGAGGAGAACTACCTGCTCATCGCCAGCGACGGCGACTACGCCTTTGCCGAAGCCGTGCCCTTCGACGCTGACTTCCTCGGCACCGTCCTTCACGACAAGTAAGTCTCCCCGTCCCAAAAAAGACTGGTCTTAGGCGTGGTCGCGCCAGCTGAGGACGCGCTGCTTCATACCCTCGATGTCGAGCACGCCTTCGGCAAAGCCCTTGCGCACGAGCTCTTCGGGAACAAACTCGTCGTAGCGGTCAAAGTAAGGCACCTCGCCAGGATAGACGAGCTCGATGGGATCAAAGTCCTTCTCGGCCTCGGCGGCGAGCTCCTCAAAGAACGTCTCCTCGTCGGCCTTCATCTTAAACTGCATAAAGTACGGGCGTGATGGGTCGAGTCCGCGAAGGACCAGCTCCGCGGCACATTTAATCTTGAGCATGCGCTCGAGCGCCAAAAAGGCGTAGCTGCCTAGCCAGGGGAAGAGTACCCAGGTGTCGCCGCCCAGGTTAATGAGCGGTTTAGTTCCCGCACCCGAAATCTCGGCCGTATGGCGAGCCTGCGCCAAGCGGGCCCGTGCGTTACCCATGAGGTACGGATATGTCGCGTGCTCGTTGAGCGCCTTGCGCATGCGCTCGAGTACGTGTGTATTGATGTCGCCGGGGCAGTCGCCAAAGTAGGCCGGCACCCGGCCCTTGACCTGCGTGGCAAAGACGGTGTGGCGCTTCCAGTCCACTTCCTCGACAATCCAGCAGTGTCCGGCGATGGCGATGCGCTCACCGGGCGGTGGCGGATTGACGATCGTGCCCAGCTCGGCCGATTCGCTGCGAACGGTGAACTCTTCGTTTTCCTGGAATACGGCGTAGAACTTAAAGTTGTTAATGATGCGCTCGCCCGCGAGACCCACGATGAGTCCGCCGCCCTCGGTGACTTGGATATGGTCGATCTTAATGAGGTGACGCAGCAGTACGCGATAGTCATCGGCCGAGATGCGATGGAAATAGCTGAGTGTGAGCACGCGCTGGGCAAGCTCTGCCGGCGTGAGCTCGCCGGTGCTGGCAAGCGTCGACATAGTCTGGTGGTAGAGCAGGCTGTAGGGGAGTCGATCGAGCTCGGGCGGCTCGACCCACTTTTCCTCGCGATAGAGTTGTACGAGCGCGATGCCCTGCAGGAGCTTCCACGGAATGGTCTCGGGCATCATCGTGCGCGGCTCGGGCTCTTCCTCGCGCATGACAAACCACATCTCGGGCGGAAGGTCGCGGCGTCCCGTGCGGCCCATTCGCTGCAAAAAGGAACTGACGGTAAATGGCGCATCGATCTGAAACGCACGCTCCAGACGGCCGATATCGATACCGAGCTCCAGCGTAGAGGTGGTGACGGTTGTCTGTGCCTGTTCCTCGTCGCGCATGAGCTCTTCTGCCGTCTCGCGTAGCGATGCCGAGAGGTTGCCGTGATGGATAAGGAAGCGGTCGGGCTCGTGCCGGCTTTCGCAGTAGCTACGTAGCATGGAGCATACGGCCTCTGCCTCCTCGCGCGAGTTGGCAAAGACCAGGCACTTGCGGCCGCGCGTATGCTCAAAGATATAGCCCATACCGGGGTCGGCGTTGTCGGGCGCCGTGTCGGTGGGGTTGAGAAGCGCCTGCTCGGCGGCCCGGGGGATATCGACTTCGCCCTCGGGGGCCGAGGAAGTTTGGCGGTCCTTGAGAGCGGTCTTGTCCCGTGCCCGCTCACGACGTTGACGGCGCTCCTCTTGTGTGAGCTGTCCGCCGTGACGCATGTCTTGGGCGCCGGCGGGCAGCGCCGCGGGTGCCACCGCTTCGATGCGCTCGCACGCAAGCACTTCGGCTTCTTGAGGACCCACGCTCTCGAATCCTCGCTGCTGTGCCTGGGGACCCGAGTTGTAGAAGTGCTCCATGGAGATGCGCCACACGCGACGCGGTTCCTCAAAACGGGGGATAATGCAGTCGCGTCCCGTTCCCTGTGAGAGAAAAGCGCCCGTGCGCTCGGGGTCGCCGATGGTGGCCGAAAGGCCAATGCGTCGAGGCTGCACGCCGGCCATGCGCGAGAGTCGCTCGATAAGGCAGAGCGTTTGCCCGCCACGGTCGCCGCGCATGAGCGAGTGGACCTCATCGATGACCACGTAGCGCAGGTCGCAAAACATGCGCGGAATCGCCATGTGCTTATGGATTAAAAGCGCTTCGAGTGACTCGGGTGTAATCTGCAGGATGCCGCTCGGTTTTTTAATGAGCTTAGCCTTGTGCGACTGCGAGACATCGCCGTGCCAGTGCCAGACGGGGATATCGGCCTCTTCGCAGAGGTCGTTGAGGCGAACGAACTGGTCGTTGATGAGCGCTTTGAGGGGGCCAATGTAGAGGGCGCCCACGCTCGCGGGCGGGTTCTCCCAAAACTCGGTCAGGATGGGAAAGAAGGCCGCTTCGGTTTTGCCGGAAGCTGTGGATGCCGTCAGGAGCACATTGTCTTGTGTGTTAAAGATGGCATCTGCCGCCGCAACCTGAATGGAGCGCAGGCTCTCCCAATCGTGGGAGTAGATGAAGTCTTGGATAAACGGGGCGTAGCGGTCAAAGGCGTTCACGGGGCCTCCTCTCAAAAACGAATCTCTCAGCGCGGCTGGCAACGGCTTGCTGCATGACTGCTTCAACATTTGCCCAGATAAAACCTGCCAAAATAAACCTGTCCCTTTTTGCAGGTTAGATGGTGAATTCGGCGAAGTTGCGGTCGTCGTCCGCGGTGCCGGTGTCGTCTGTTGCGGCTGCCGGCGCCAGCGCGTCGCCGCCGACGCTTTGCAGTAACTCGGCCACGTTGGCGTCGGGGTTTTGGCATAGGATGTCGAGCAGCTCGATAAAGTCACGAATGACTTCACGCGGCGTCAGATGTGTGTCGGCCCCCACGCGGCCAAACTCAATCTTGAGAAAGTCCACCAAGTCGTTCTCGGTAAGCGTGGGCGTCCAGCCAAAGTAGCCGGCATGAATCTGCATGAGTTTTTCGATGAGCACCAGCAGCTCCTCGTAGGTGAGCGGCTGCAGGCGGATGATGGGAGCGAGCATGTCTTTGAGATCATCGCGCGCAAAACGGCCCTGAGCGAGACGGCTCCGAAGGGCCTCGTAGGAAAAGACGCCGCGGCGGCGGTCCTCGATAGAGGTCGGCGTGCCGCCCATGATCATGCCCAGGTACTGCGCCTTGCCCTGGAGCGTGTCGTTGTACATCGTTAGGATTTTCTCGTAGTTGTACTGGCGCGTGATCGCGTTGGGAATCTTATACAGATTCACGAGCTCGTCGATGAGCACCAGCATGCCCTTGTAGCCACTGCAAACCAAAAAACGCGCGATGAGTTTGACGTAGTCGTACCAGTCATCGTCGCTGATGATGGTCGAGGAGCCCAACTCGGCTCGTGCCTCACTCTTGGTGCGGTACTCGCCGCGAATCCATTTGGTCACGCGGCTTATGGCTTCTTCGTCGCCCTCGGATACGGCTGCGCGGTAGCGGCGGAGCATGCGGGTGAAGTCGAAGCCGTGGACCATTTCCTCGAGCGGCGCCAGTTGGGCATTGACGGCAGACTCGTCGGCATCGGCACACGAGGCGACCCAGCGATCCAGAATAAGGTTGAGCGCACCGCCCTCGGGGCGCGTCTTGGTCGATATATTGCGGATGAGCTCGCGGTAGGTGGCAAGGCCCTGTCCCTGACCGCCTTGCAGGCGGCGCTCGGGCGATAGGTCGGCATCGGCGACGACGAATCCCTCGCCCATGGCGTGCGTGCGGATGGTCTGGAGCAAAAAGCTCTTGCCGGCGCCGTAGCGACCGACTAAAAAGCGGAAGCTCGCGCCGCCATCGGCGATGAGACTCAAATCGGTGAGCAGGGCGCGAATCTCGACCTCGCGTCCCACGGTGATATAGGGAAGGCCGATGCGCGGGACCACGCCGCCCTTGAGCGAGTTGAGAATGACGGCAGCGACGCGCTTGGGCACGCGGGGTGCTGCAGGTGCGGTATCACTCATGGTCTAGGTATCCTCTCACGTCTGCTTCGTAGTCCTCGATAATTTGCGGTCCTGCCGCGCCAAATTCAATTACGGTGTCACCCACCAGGTCAAAGAGCGCCTCGTTGATGCTGTCGACGAGCATATCCTCGCTCTGGCCCGAGCGCGCCACTGCCGATGTCGCTTGCGCTGCGTTTTGCTCGAGCAGTGCGCGAAGGAAGGCATTCGCGGCGGGCGCGAGTTTGTTCGCAGCTTCGGTGGGCGCGGGCGGTACGGGTGCGGGCACAGACGCGAGGAGCGGCACCACGACACCAAACTGTTCGGTGGAAATGGTTGGCTCGTCGGCCTCGTCCTGCCCTGCAGCCGCCGTGGCCGGCTCGACAAACGCGTCTGCTGCGGGCTCGGCTTTCGGCTGCTCGGAGCCTACCGTATCGACCTCTGCGAGCACATCATCCTCGCGCTCCTCATCGATCAAAAGCGCCTCACGCGTTTGTGCGGCGGCACTCCGGATATGTCCCAGCTGGCTCAGGTCGATATTAATCTTGACGGGTTGGTGCGCAGCGTCCCACGAAAGCCATGCCACGATCTCGCCATCGATGATTTTGGCCAGATATTTGGGGACCTTCTCCTCTTTCAGGGGGTGGGTGGGGTCTAGGGCCAGGCGCAGGCGTTGGTCGCAGGCGCGCATCATCTCGCCAAGCTTACTGCTCTTTTGCCTGCTGCCGTGAATCCGCATGCATTCCCAAAAACCGTTTTGGCAACGGTAGATATGGATGGGATCCAAGCGGTATTCGCAGTCTTCGTGGCGATTGGGCGCAAAGAACACGGCCGAGGCAAACATGGTATAGGGCATAGCCGTCTCCTCCCCAAACAAGCTCGCCACGATACCGGTCTTTCGGTGCGTGTCATAGTAGCGCGCCATACGGACATACACGGCGCATGTCACGTGGCGCAGGTCGCGATGGTGGCTGCGATCGAGTCTTGAGTTATTGAGGTTGTACGTGGAGAGGGCGTTGATAGCGGCCATGAGTCGCTCCTCGCGAGCCTCGTCGGGCGGAAGGGGGAGGATCGGCTCGGAGTTTTTGCGACGCTTGGGGGCCTGCCCGGACGGCGCCGGTGCAGGCACAAGGTCTCGAGCCGCGCGCCGCAGCTCGATGAGGGCGTTATCGAACATGACGGTTTTAGAGTCGCGAAGCAGCTTGGGGTCGAGTTCGTGGAAAACGGCGTAATCCTGCAACCACACGCGTGCAAACCGGTCGATGCCGGGCTCGAAGGCGCGATAGGCATCCCAAAAGGCCTTGATTTTGTTGAATCCATCGAGTGGATTGTCCACGCCAATGCCGCAGATCAGTTCATAGAGATACAGGAAGGCAAAGGACGTAGACGTTTCTTCGACGGTTCCGCGGCGTACCCGTGCGCGCCAGGTAAAGTACCCGCGCAGCTGGCGATCGCTCATAGCGTTGTAGGTTGGGAAGTACGACTTGAACGTACCGTTATAGGGGCAATCGTCCTCAAAGTCGGCCATCTGCAGGCCTTGGCGGTAGAAGAGCTCGGCTTCCGAAAGCCAGCGTCCCGCACCGCCTTTGGGGTCATCCTGCCAGCGCGATATTTCGCGCATCTTGCGATACTGGTCGGGAAGGAAATTCTGCATCTGACGACCGGTTTTGAGAATCGGCTCGTCAGCATAGACTTCGTTTGAAAAGCGAGCAGACTGATGAGTCCGGGCCTCGGCCATAATGCGCTCGATGAGCATCTTGATGTCCTGGTCGGCCACCGTCTCTCCTCTCCTAACGCAGCTACGATGACCTCATATCATAGCACAGCATCAAACAGATGTTCGAGATACCGCTACATAGGTAAATTTAGAACAGGAGGGCGTAGATGACGGCTATGACAACGGAGGGGAGCATATTGGCCGTGCGGAAGGTCTGAGGACGGATGAGATTGACGCCGACACAGAAGATGAGCATGGAGCCCACGAGCGATAGGCTGTCGAGGGCGGCGGTGGTCATGATGGGGGAGAGCGCGCCGGCAAACAGCGTAATCGTTCCCTGGAACACGGCGACGGGCAGGGCGGAGAAGATGCAGCCACGGCCGAGCGAAGCCGTCATGGTGCAGACGATGATGCAGTCCAACGCGCCCTTGAGGGCAAGCGTTGACCAGTCGCCGAGCAAGCCGTCTTGGATTGATCCCACGATAGCCATGGCACCGATGCAGACGGTCAGCGATGTCGAGACAAAGGCATTGGTGAACTCGTTGTCTCCCTCGCTGCCGGTTTTGCGCTTGAGCCATTCGCCCAAGTTTTCGATGCCGGCTTCCAGGTTTATGGCCTCGCCGATGAGCGAGCCGAGGGCAAACGAGACGATGAGCATGGTGGTGCCGGTGGTCTCCAGCGCTTTCCCGTCAATGACGAGCATCTTTTGCATGGTACCGCCCAGTCCGATAAACAAAACGCACAGCCCCGACGCCTTCATGAGCGTGTCTTGGATGCGGGGCGTGATAAAGCGTCCGCCTATAAGGCCCAGCAGTCCGCCCGCAATCAAAAGTGCGACGTTGATGACCGTTCCCAAACCCGGCATGAACCCTCCCATATTGATGCCAACCTGGCAATCGTAGCAGAACGGGCTGCAGGGTGCGTCATGCCTCATCCTATACGTTATATAAGTGGTATTAATGACGGCATTTGGTGCCCAAGCCTCAGCCTCCCATCACGACATAGGGGCTGTAATCGAAGCACAGCGTCATGAGTCGCTGCGGGGACTCAATGGCCGCGGCGATGATATCGGCATCTCGAGCTCGGTCAAATCCCACGAGCTCAATTTGATACGAGACGTCTTCCATTTTATGGAGTATCCGGTTATTCAGGAGGTTCTCACCGTCGAATTCCTCGGTTTTGCCTCCGTCCGAGGTTACGGCATACAGGTGCAGTTTTGCGGTGGTCGCAGGGTCGACGACCGTGAGGTTGTCGATTTGGTTGGCCGTGCCCTTTGCCCCAAGCAAGGTGAGCAAGGTGGGGGCTACGACCTCGCCCGATGGCAGAAAAACAACTTCGACGGTTTTAGGGAATGCGATAATGGCTGCTTTGCGGACGGGCTTATCGACAGCGGTGACCTCAATGCTCGCGGCGTCGACGGTTTCCGTGCGGTCGAGCGCGACCATCATGCAACAATTGCCCTCGTCGATGTCTGCCGGCATGGGACACCCCAAGTTTTCGCCAGCTTGCGTGCCGCCCACTGCGGTGGCTGTTTCGCTTGGCTCGCTGAAAGTGGCTGAAGGACCGCTCGATGGCGGTGTTATGCCGCCTGGTGCGCCATTGTCCCCAGGCGCTATTTCACCGCTGCTCTCGCTGGAGTCGCTTGCGATGTCACCTGTCGAGGGGGCGAGTCCGACCGCTCCTACTCCGCTCCATTCCATCTCGAGGAGCGCCGGATCGACAAGGACGTGATGCACATCTTGCGTTTCGGCACTGATATAGACAGGACCGGGATCTGCCCCTCGCGTCAGGCTGAGCGATCCGGTCCGCTGTTTGCCCCGAATCTCCTGGCTTTCTGTGCCGCTCGCGTAGAACATCAGAGCGATCTCGCCATTTGCCGTGGCGTCGGTGCCCGCCTTGGTCATTTTCAGCGATGCGGTGAATGAGATAGCGGGCTGCGTGCCATCGGCGCTCGAGGGGACGCAGCCCAGGCATACACCTCCTCCGTTTTCGAAAAACGTGCTGTCGAAGGCGACTGTTGCCCCGTCCGCCGAGTCATCGGACAGGGTGATGTCGAGGCGCAGCTCCACGTCGCAGGAATCGCCATCGGCATCAGTTGCAGCTGCGCGCCATGTGCAGATAACGCATCCCGTTAGGGGGCCGTCCGCTGTGCTCGAGCGCTCGGTATCCACGACTATCGAGCTGTTCGTGCAGCGACGGAGGCACCCCGAGGCCGAAATGCTTGCCTGCGCAAGCGAGAAGCGTTGGCGCGCGATGGTGCTCATCTGGTTTGTGGCGAGACAGTTGACGGCAGGTAAGGGGACGTCCACGGCGGGTGTCGCTAGAGCGGCGACGGGCATGCCGGTGGCAAGCGCACTGCAGAGCGCGGCAACGGGCAAAAGGTTCTTTGATGCCATGGGTTCTCCTTACCTATTCTGGACGGTCTCGATTCGTGTGGCTACCGGCTGCGTTTGATGTGCAGGCCAAGGCCGATGGCGCTAGCGCCTGCCGTGGCGATTCCTGCTGCCAGGAGCTGTCGCGTGTCGCTCGTTTGCGCGAGGGGTTCATGTTGGCCACTGCGTTCGAGTTCCGATAGATCGACAGTTACCTGCGTGGCAGCCTGCGCCTGCTCTTGTTGGGCAAAGGCGGCGATCGGGACAAACGTTGCAACGCCGATGATGACGGCAAGGACAATTGCCTTAGGCCGTGTGCGCACCGGGCTCGACCGTCCACGTAATGGTTGCGACCTGGTCGCCCGTGCCGGTCACATGGAAGATGTCTCGCGTGACGCGGGCGACAGTGCCGCTCGTCTTAAGCTTAATCTTGTCCGTACCATCGGCGATGCCCTGGTAGCCCATGTCGAAGGATGCATTTTTGGAAAGGTCGAGGCCCGCTTCCTGCGTCGCGGCGTGGGCGTCTTGGAGTGCCTTGTCTGGGCCGACCTTAAAATCGATGGAGTTCTGGGCGGTCCCCGTCTTGGCGTCGGCGACGATGCTCCAGGACTTCTGGGCGGCAATCTTCATGTTGGTAACGTGGATGCCATAGGCCGAAAGATTGTCGATGGTGGTTGTATTCTCGGAAGGGCCCTGGAGCGTGCCGTCTGCCTTAGCGACGAACGGAATGACGGTCGGGGCTTTGAACTTGATGTTGTCGATTTCGGTCCTGATGGTCACGTTGGTGGTTCCAGTGCGTCCCTCCGCCAGGGCGGTGGTCGGCGCGGCGCCCATTGCGAGTGCGAGCGCCAGCCCTGCGCCCACGACGAGCACCCTGGCCCCATTCAAGTTCCTGGTGATGTCCATAATCGTTCCTTTCTATTCGTCACGGACCGTTTCCGTGAGGGTTAGACGAAAGCGGCACGGGTGCGCATTTTCATAACAGGTGGCAGGTCTAGTCTTCTGTCTGCGCAACTCGCACCTTGACGCGCGTGGGATTGCCATGGGCGTCGTAGGTCTTGGCGTCGAGCGCTTGAATCTCGATATACGCCTCGCCTTCTTTGATGTCGCCTGCAGGGCAGGTCTCAACGGTCTTGCCGGTCTCGACCACGCCCGATTCATAGATGGTCTCGTCGTTTTGGATCACGCGGAAACGCTGGGGAAACTTGTTATCCTGGACGTTTTGCACGTTGATGCGCAGCTTGCCGCCTTTTTGTAGCTGGGCGACCGGTGCGACCGAGATCGTCATCATGTTGTCGCGGACGATGGCATCGAGCTCGTCCTGGATTTCCTGACGCGACTTACCCTCTGCCGCTGTGACCGAGGCACCCGTCTCGGCGACAGGCTTTGACTGCCAAGCGTAAAGGCCGACGGCGATAAGGGCGCAGGCGATGGCCAAACAGACGGCGCCGAGCCTTTTTCGATGTTTTGACCCTAGGGGGCTCGACTGCTTCCTTACGCTCATGCGGCATCCTTAGTGGTATAGACGCGCGCGAACGTGGACGGATCGGCGCCAAAGAGCATGTGGAGCATGAGGCGTCGCGAGTAGATGAGCTCGTCGAAGTTTGGGTCGAGTTTGATGTCGTGGATGTGGGCGATGTGGTGGGCGAGTGCCGAAAACGATTCGGGATCGCAAATCACGTCGGTGGTGACGTGATAGACAGCCGCATCGGGAAATGCCTCCTCATCGAAGGGCAGAAGATATGGGTCATCGTCAACTTCGATGGCGATGCCGTACTGGGGCCAGTAATATGCCATGGGAACCTCCCTGTTTTTGGGCCAAACCTTCTATTGGTTTTGGCTGTCGATGCCGACCGTATCAGCCACAACTTGACCAATTTCTGACCAAATGCTTGACGGGTTTACATCGCCGCAGGTGAGAGACGCTAAAAAATATCTCAAGTTTTTTCGAGCGCCAATTGTGCGCGTGGCTGCGATGGGAAGGAGCGCGTTAAATAGAGCGCCTGCCGAGAAAACGCCGCCGCTCGCCGAATTGCGCAAACGTAAAATTCGCCAATTATGGAGACGGTCTCAGTCACGTCGACGAAACGATGCGGTAACATCTCCCTGCAAACACTGTAGTTAACTAAAGGGGGAGTTCGCGTGTCTGCAGCCATCAAACCCTTCGGCGACGAGTTCGAAGAATATGGTCGCGATGAATCTCGCACATCGGGCGAGGCGTCGAGCATCTCGTTTCCGACAACGGAGGACGAAGCCCGCGCCATTCTGCGAAAGCTCCATGCCGAGCATGTTCCAATAACGGTCCAGGGTGCTCGGACCGGTCTGGCTGCCGGCGCCGTGCCTCACGGCGGGCATATCCTCAACACTTCTCGTATGAATCGCTACCTGGGTCTTCGCCGTGACGAGCGAGGCCGTTTTCTGCTGCGCGTGGAGCCGGGCGTCGTGCTTTCGGAGCTGCGCAAGCAACTGGGTAAGAAGGCATTGCCGACCGCTGACTGGGATCAGGTATCGCTTGAGGCCTATGAGGAGTTCCAGGCAGCTCCTGAGCAGTTCTTTCCCACCGATCCCACCGAGGCATCTGCCTGCCTGGGCGGCATGGCGGCGTGCAATGCCTCCGGTGCCCGCAGTTACGCCTACGGCCCCATGCGCCCGCACGTTACGGGGCTTCACGTGGCACTGGCGGACGGCGACCTGCTTGAGCTTCATCGAGGTCAGGCGCACGCTGACGCACGCCACTTGTCGCTCGTGACAGCGGAAGGCCGCGCGCTCGAGCTGGATCTTCCTGGCTATACCATGCCCAAGACCAAAAACGCGTCGGGTTATTTCGTTTCGGACGATATGGACGCCATCGACCTCTTTATCGGTGCGTGCGGCACACTCGGCGTCATTACCGAGCTCGAGATTGCCTTGCAGGCGGCACCTTCGGTCGTATGGGGTGTGAGCTGCTTTTTCGACAGTGAGGACAAGGCGGTGTCCTTTACCGATTCCGTGCGCCCCGTGCTGTCCCATGCCGCCGCTATTGAGTTTTTCGATGCCGGCGCCTTGGATATCCTTCGCCGCCAGCGCGAGCAGTCGACCGCGTTTGCCTCGCTGCCGGCACTCGACGATGAGGCAAAGGTCTGTGTTTACGTGGAACTCGACTGCGACGACGAGGCGCAAGCGACCGAGGAGCTGTACCACCTGGGATGGGTTTTGGAGCTTGCGGGCGGCCGCGACGACGCGACCTGGGTTGCACGCACCGAGGTCGATCGCGAATGCCAGCGGTTCTTCCGCCACGCCGTTCCCGAGAGCGTCAACATGCTCATCGACGAGCGCCGCCGCACCGATCCCACCATTACCAAGCTGGGGTCGGATATGTCGGTGCCCAACACGCGCCTGGCCGATGTCGTTGCCCTCTATCGCCGCACGCTGGCCGAAAGCGGGCTTGAGTCTGCCGCCTGGGGACATATCGGCAACAACCATCTGCATGTGAATATCCTGCCGCGCGATGCGCAAGACTACCGTCGCGGTGGCGAGCTGTTTACCCAGTGGGCTGCGGAGGTAACGGCTATGGGCGGCGCCGTCTCTGCCGAGCACGGCGTCGGCAAGATCAAAGCGGGCTTTTTGGAGACGATGTACGGCCACGAGGCCATGGTTGAATCGGCTCGACTCAAGCTGCAGCTCGATCCTGCCGGGCAGCTGGGCCGTGGCAACCTGTTTTCGGAGAAGCTCTTGGATGAACTCGTCCAGAAAGGGGGCGCGTGAAGATGAGTGATTTCCATATGGTGGTGTGCGTCAAGGCGGTGCCGGGAAGCACCGAGGTCAAGATGGACCCCAAAACCAATACCATCGTGCGCGATGGCAAGCAGGCGGTCATTAATCCCTTCGATGCAAGTGCCCTCGAATGTGCGTTGGCGCTCAAGGACGACTTTATCGGCTTTGGCATGGATGTGCGCGTGACAGTGGTATCGATGGGTATCCCTGCAACCGAATCGCTACTGCGCGACTGCATCGCCCGCGGCGCCGACGATGCATTGCTGCTCACCGACCGTGCTTTTGCGGGTGCGGACACGTTGGCGACCACCTATGCTCTCAAATGCGGCATCGAGGCGCTCGACGAGGACTTCGACCTGCTCATCTGCGGCAAGATGGCGGTGGATGGCGATACTGCCCAGATTGGCCCCGAACTGGCCGGCGCCTTCGAGATTCCCTGCGTGACCGATGTGAGCTGCGTACAGAGCGCGGGCTTTACGACGTGCGGCTCGCTGGCGCTTGTCCACGGCTGTGACGCCGGCGAGGAGACGGTCTATCTGGAGATGCCGTGCGCGATGACGACCGCCAAGGAGATCGGCCAGCTGCGCATGCCGAGCATCGCCGGCATTCGCGCGGCCGAAGATGCGGATGTGCGGGTGGTCTGTGCTGCCGATGTGCATGCCGACCCTTTGCGCTGTGGCCTTACCGGATCGCCGACGCAGGTCGTGCGCTCGTTTGTGCCCGACCGTGACCAAACGTGCGAGGCCATCGAGGGCACGTCGGTCGAGCAGGCGGCAAAGCTTGCCAAGATTGTCGAGGGGATGGCATAGATGAGCGGACTGATAATCGATAGCGAGGCATGCGTTGGCTGTGGCCGCTGCGTTCGCGCCTGTGCCTCGGGTGGCATTGTGGTGGAGGGCGAGCGCCCCAACCGCTGCGCCCATGTGACCGACGGCTGCATCTTGTGCGGCGGGTGCGTCGACGCCTGTCCCGTCAACGCCATTTCGATCGAGCGCGACGAGGCCGCCGGCGCGGTTGACCTCGATGCGTATCGAGACATTTGGGTATTCGTTCAGACCGACGAGCACGATGTCGTGGCCCCGGTGGCCTACGAGCTCATGGGCAAGGGCCGCGAGCTTGCCGATGCACGCGGCTGTCGCCTGGTGGCGCTGGCCGGCATGGGCCCCGAGGGCTCGCTCGGGGACCTGGAGCATCTGGTTTGCGCCGGTGCGGACGAAGTTCTGGTCTGTCGTGACGAGCGCCTGCGTCAGAACGACGCGGAGGTCTATGCTCGCCTCATCTGCGATTTGGTAGCCGAGCGCAAGCCCGAAGCCATTCTGTACGGTGCGACCGCTTTTGGCCGCGAGCTGGCGCCTGGCGTTGCCGTGCGCCTGCGGACGGGCCTTACGGCCGACTGCACCGTGCTTTCGATGGATACGGAGACGGGCCTGCTGCAACAGACGCGTCCGGCGTTTGGCGGCAACTTGATGGCCACCATTATCTGCCCCAACCACCGTCCCCAGATGGCAACGGTGCGCCCCGGCATCTTTAAGGCGCCCGACTTTGACTATAGCCGCTCCGGAACGATTACCCAGGTATTACTTGCGGAAGACGCCAAGGCTCGTGTCGAGATCTCGATTCCCGCCGAGGAATGGGGCCAGCAGGCATCAATTGCCGATGCCGAGCGCCTGGTCGTGGTGGGCCGCGGCATTGGCTCCAAGAAAAACCTACCCTTGATGCGAAAGCTCGCCGAAGCCCTGGGTGCCGAGCTCGGCTGCACGCGACCCGTCGTGGAGGCGGGCTGGCTGGAGTATCGCCACCAGATTGGCCAGACGGGCGTGTCGGTTTCACCCAAGCTCCTCGTGAGCATTGGTGTCTCGGGTGCCATCCAGCATCTTGCCGGCATCGGTGGGGCGGAGTGCATCATCGCCGTCAACGAGGACCCGGATGCTCCCATCTTTGGCGTCGCCCAGTACAAGGTCGTCGGCGACGCCGTCGAGGTCGTTGAGGAGCTGCTGGCCCAGCTTGAGTGCTAGGCACTTGCCAGCCAGCTGCGCAGCTCGTCCTTTAGGCGCTCCCAGGTCGCTTGCGTGGCGGGATCGGTGAAGGGGCGCGTGATACCAAAGGGCGCGTCGAGCAGGCGGTAGATATCGCCCTGCTCGCGCGCCAGCGCGCGGCTTGCCGGATAGACGAGCTCAAACATAAAGCAGATGAGTCCCACCAGGTAGTCCGCCGGCTCGTTGCGTTCATCGCGCGCGACGCAGCGACGTTCGTCAAAGGCGGCAAGCGTTGGTGCCGAGAAGTGGCTGGCGATAAATGTGTCCTCATCAACCTTGAGGATGGTATCGACGGTGCTGTCGGCGATGGTGCGCATGATGTCGATCTTGTCGCCATCGCGCACGATATCGCAGAAGTTCCGCGTGCGCTCGTCGAGTTGTACGGGTAGACGGAAATCACTGTGATAGGCAATGCTCGTTCGGATGAGCTCATCTTCTGCTGGGTCATCGATAAAGTCGCGGATGCTCGTTACGGCGGGTGCATCGGCGGGATTCTCGCCAAAGAGGACCTCGATGCCCAGCGCCGCATGGCTCATGCTCTCGGCGTCCTTAAAGGTGTCCCAGCGTCGCAGCTGCTCAAAGCGGCCCATGTCGTGTAGCAGGCCGCAAAGCCATGCCAGGTCAATATCTTCTGACGACCAGCCTTGTTCGCGCGCCACGGCATCGCATGCCTCGGCAACGTGGTACGTATGCTCGATTTTGAGCGCGATACGCGGATTGGCGGCATCGTAGGCGTCGGTATAGGTCTTGAAGGCCGCGGCAGCCCGCGTTCGATCGATAGCTGTCATAATGACTTCCTAAAAAAGTTGTGTCTTTCTGTGTCTTTCGATCCGGTGGCAATTGTAGGTGAACTCGGTTGCCACCGGGCGATGATTCTGCCGCGTCGTTGAATGCGACTCGGAAAGCTTGTCGGGACGAGGAACGCTATGGTGCTCAAAATCGTTAAAACCGTCTGGCCGGTGATGCTTACCTATGTTGCGATAGCCGCGCCGTGCGGAATGATTATGGCGCAGACGGGAATGGAGCCCTGGATGGTCTTTGCCCTGAGCAGCACGTTTGTGACGGGCAGTGGCCAGTTTATGGTCTGCAACCTGTGGCTGGCAGGTGTGCCTGCGGCATCGATTGTCGCAAGCGTGGCCGCAATTTCCTCGCGGTTTGCGCTTTATTCGGCATCGATCGCACCGCATCTGAAGGGTGCCTCGAAGCGCCAGACGCTGGCTGTCGCCGCGACGCTCACCGAGGAGGCATATGGCATCTCGCTTGGCAAATTGGTTGAAGGGGAGGATTGGGGTCCTCACGAGTCCTTTGTGCTCAACGTGATCCTCATCGCGACATGGGGCTTTTCGTGCACGATGGGCGCCGTTGTCGGCGCCGTTGTCGATGTCCCCACCGCTATTGCGGGCTTTGTCTGCACATCGCTCTTTATCTGTCTGCTCTTTTCGCAGCGACTGTCGCGCGGCAATGTCGTGGCTGCCAGTTTGGCTGCGGTATCCGTCGCCATATGCAAGTTCTTGGGGTGGACGAAGATCGCCGTGCCGGCAAGCGTGCTCATCGGCGTTGCTGCGGCGCTTGCGTGCGATGCTCTCGCCGAAGGAAGGGGTGCTCGCGATGCCCGTTAATGAGTTTTTGGTTCTGTGGCTGTCGTCGTGGGCGGCCATCGCTTTTTTCCGCATTGCCCCGGCGTTTGCGTTGCGCGGGAGAACGCTGTCGCCCCGCGTTACCGAGGCCTTGGGTTATATTCCGCCCGCCGCCTTTGCGGCGCTGGTCGCTAACGATTTGATAAGCCCTGGCGCTTTCGACACCGGCTTGTGGCAGGGCTTGATTCCCTGGATTGCGGCTGCCGGTGTTGTGGCGGTGGCAATCAAGACAAAGTCAATGTTGTGGTGCTGCGTCTCGGGCATCGTGTTCTATATCGTTTTGAGTCTTGTATAAAAGCAGGGCGCGCTTACCGTCCTGGTCGACGAATCGAATTTCTCACCGAGCTGGTCTGCTTCTTCTGGTACCATGGTCAAACTTTACTGTAGCAAAGCGTGACGTGGGCTTTTGTTCCGCGTCAGCGGAAATGGGGGTTTCATGGCACAGGGAGCGACCGCCAACGAGCAAAAGAAATTCAAAGTACCGCGCATCCCGGGTGACATCATGATCTACCCGATGATCGTCGGCCTTTTGCTCAATACCTTCTGTCCGCAGGTCTTTGAGATCGGCGGCTTCTTTACGGCTGCCTGCCGCGGCGGCTCCAACACCATCGTTGCCGCGATCTTGCTGTTTGTGGGCGCTGGCATCAGCTTTAAGTCCACGCCGGGTGCCATCAAGACCGGCATCGTCGTGCTGGTTCCTAAGCTTGTGGTGGCAGCCGCGCTGGGCCTGGGCGTTGCGTATTTCTTTAACGACAACCTTTTGGGCCTGAGCTCGGTTTCCATCATCGGCGGCATTACGTTTTGCAACATGGCGCTCTACACGGGTATCATGGGCGAGTTCGGCGATGAGTCCGAGCAGGGCGCCGTGGGTATTCTGTTCTTTACGGCCGGCCCCGCCGTCACCATGATCATCCTTGGTGTCTCGGGTCTCGCCAACATTCCTGTCGGTACCATCATCGGCTCCATTTTGCCGCTCGTTATCGGCATGGTTCTGGGCAACCTCTTCCCGTTCATCAAGAATCTGCTGGTTCCCGGTGCCAATCCCGCGATCGCCGTTATCGGATTTCAGCTCGGTGCGTCCATGAGCCTGTCGAGCTTTATCACCGGCGGTATTTCCGGCATCTTGCTGGGCCTTGTCACGCTGTTTGTCGTCGGTCCCATCACCTTTGCGTTCGAGCGCCTGTGCGGTGGTAACGGCAAGGCCGCTGTGGCTTGCTCCACTATCGCCGGCACGGCTATGACCACGCCGGTTGCTCTTGCCGAGGTCGCGCCGCGCTATGCCGAGCTTGCACCCACCGCGTACGCCCAGATCGCCACCGCCGTTATCATCACGGCAATCATGGCTCCGATTCTGACCGGCTGGGTCGACAAGAAGTTCTGCCAGGGCAAGGAGGACCTGTCGCCTGCCGGTGTCGAGGCCATCGAGGAGGCTGTCGCAACCGATATCGACGGTGAGTAACGGCCGTTACCGATAATTGATTCCGGCGTGCAACTCGCGCCGTTTGAGCGCCCGAACGAGAGCTGTCCTGCAGTGACGTTCGGGCGCTCTGCTATGATTCCCCTTACTCCTGCGGGCAGGGGTGTTTGTTGCCCAGATTCGAATTGGTCGATTCAGACCACTTGGATATTGAAAGGATGGCGGCTAGTGGTTAAGGCACTCAAGATTGAGATATTCGTGCTATGCATGATTGTTCTTATCGGGCTTGCCGTGCGAAGTCGTCGCTCCTTGTTCTCGAGCACCCAGCAGCTATTGTTTAGCATGCTTGGCTACACCTCTGCCGCGTACATATTATTCGATATGGTCTGGACGCTTTCGGACGGTGTGGACGGCACGTTGGGCATTGCTGCCAACTGGATTTCCAACGCGGTTTCGTTTTCGCTCTTTGCCGTCGCGTGTCTCATTTGGTTTATCTATTCCGAGACGGTGCAGGGTTCTCGCCTTTTGACCTCGCGCTATAGGGTGGTGCTTGTAGCGTTGCCTACGGCTCTGGTGGTCGTGCTGGCGTTTACCAGTTACTGGACGCACGCCCTGTTCTATATCGATTCGCAGGGTGTGTATCGTCGCGGCTTTGCCTATATGATCCAGCCCATTGTCAGCTACTGCTACGTTATACATACGTCCCTGCATGCGTTTGTGCAATCTCGCAGGGTCGAGAGTCTGCAGACGAAGGCCATCTATCGAACCTTGGCATTTTTCGCCATTCCGGCCCTGGTGGGTGGTACCTTTCAGGTCGTATGCTCGATGCCCGGCCTTTGTGTCGGCATAATGATTAGCATGTTGCTGCTCTACATTATCTACCAGGAGCAGCTCATCTCGACCGACCCGTTGACTGGCCTCAACAATCGCAACCGTTTTGAGACCTATATGTTGTCGCTCTTCTCAAATGTGGATCAGGCCGAAGACGTGTATCTGCTTATGATGGACGCCGACGGCTTTAAGCAGATTAACGACCGGTATGGACATGTGGAGGGCGACCATGCCCTCCAGGTCATATCTGCTGCGCTCAAAGAGGTCTGCTCGGCGTCTGGTGGCTTTATCGCACGTTATGGCGGTGATGAGTTCGTGGTGCTTCAAAAGGCGACGGCGGAGCAGGACATCATGCGTCTGTGCGCGGCAATCAGCGACGAGCTCGCGCGCGCCGAGGTTCCGTATCTGTTGCGGATGTCCATCGGCTACGCACGGGTTGGTGATGGCGTCGATACCTGGCAAGACTTGCTTCGCGCTGCCGACGCGGAGCTCTACCGCGTCAAGGCCGAGAAAAAGAAGTCCGGCGTCCAGATACGCTAGAAAAAGGGGCACACGCTTGCGTGCATGGCGGCCCTCGGCTCTCCGATGTACTCCATTAAACTAAAGTATATGAATCCCCTCTGCTAATAAGGGCAGTTCGTTAGACCTTTTTTGGTTTGTTGACGATGATGATGCCGCCGCAGACCAACAGTAGGGCAACGATGACGGTAACGGGGCTCGTGCCAGCGCCCTCGCCGAGCAGCAGTGCGCTCAACAGCACGCCAAAGACCGGGTTCATAAAGCCAAAGACCGAAACGCGGCTGACGGGGTTGACGGCGAGCAGGCGGGACCACAGCGAGTACGCGACGGCGGAAATGAGTGCCATATAAATGATGAGCGCGATGGCGGGGACGATTTCGGTGGGGGACAACGTTCCGCCCATCAAAAACCCGATGGCGGTAAGGACCACGCCACCGACTAAAAACTGCCACCCGGCAAGCAAGACGCCGTCGTGCTCGCGCGAGAAGATGCCAATCAGGCAGGTCGAAAGGGCACCCGCGACGGTGGAGGCCAGGATAAAGCCCTCGCCGTCGAGCGTAAAGCCAAAGGTGCCGTCCGCGCCCGAAAGGTTGACGAGCGCGACGCCGGCAAAGCCCAACACACAGCCAAGCACCTTGGCCGCATCGAGCTTTTCGGTGCGAAACGCCAGGGCGGCAAAGAGGATGGCTAGGAAGTTGGCGCTGGCCTCGATGATGGAGCTCGACATGGCACTGGCGCGCGAGAGTCCCAGGTAGAAAAAGAAGTACTGCCCGATAGTCTGGAAGAGCGACAAGACAAAGATGGGCTTGATGTCGCGCGCCTGTGGAACGAGTGGACGGCGCTGGGCCGCGCTCATCCCAACGATAACCAGGGCACCGGCAAGCGTAAAGCGCAAACCTGCAAAGAGCAGCTGTGAGGCGCCATCGTGCGCGGGGATGCCAAAGAGTCCGTAACCGATCTTGATGCAGGGGAAAGCCGACCCCCAGAGCGCACAGCAGACGAGGCAACCCAGGATGAGTCCGGGCAGGGTGGCGAGATACGGCTTGCGGCTTTCCATGATGTCCTTCCTGTATGCGTGAAGCAAAAAAGAACCCGCCACCGGGTGTGCCGGTGGCGGGTGTTGTTACCCGAGCGGATTGTACCCGATGGGACGCATTAAGCGAAGTAGGCCACGCCGCTCTCAAAGATCGGCATGAACTTATCGCCAGGGACATGCTCGGGCACGTTGCGGTACAGGTTGTCGCCGCGACGCTCGGCATGGCCCATCTTGCCCAGAACGCGGCCGTCGGGGCTCGTGATGCCCTCGATGGCGAGTGCGGAGCCGTTGGGGTTGACGGAAAGATCCATGCTGGGCTTGCCGTCCTCGCCCACGTACTGCGTGGCGACCTGGCCGTTGGCGATCAGCTGGGCGAGCACCTCGTCGTTGGCGACAAAGCGGCCCTCGCCGTGGCTGATGGCGACGGTGTAGGGGTCGTCCAGGCTGCACTGCGACAGCCACGGGGACAAGTTGGACGAGATACGGGTGCGCACCAGACGGCTCTGATGGCGACCGATGGTGTTGAACGTCAGCGTGGGCGCATCGGGCGTGGCGTCGACGATGTCGCCGTAGGGCACCAGACCGAGCTTGATCAGGGCCTGGAAGCCATTGCAGATGCCCAGCATCAGACCATCGCGGACCTTGAGCAGGTCGCGGACTGCCTCGGTGACCTCGGGAGCGCGGAAGAACGCCGTGATGAACTTGGCGGAGCCATCGGGCTCGTCGCCGCCCGAGAAGCCGCCGGGGATCATGACGATCTGGCTTGCACGGATGCGGCGGGCAAGCTCGTGGGTGCTCTCGGCGACGGCCTCGGGCGTGAGGTTGTTGATCACGAAGGTGTCGGCCTCGGCGCCGGCGGCGCGGAAAGCGCGGGCGCTATCGTACTCGCAGTTGTTGCCGGGGAACACGGGGATTACCACGCGCGGGCGGGCGATCTTGGCGCCGCCGTACACGTGGATATCCTTGGCACGGAAGTCGATGGTCTCGACCTCGGCGGTCTCGCCGGCGCTGCGGTAGGCAAAGACGCCCTCGATGCCGCCCTCCCAGGCCTCCTGGAGCTCGGAGAGCTCGATGACCTCGGAGCCGGTATCGATGACATAGCCCTCGACGGTGGTGCCCAGGGGCTCGACGACAACGCCGTCGGCGACCTCGGGCAGCTCGGCATCCTCGGCGAGCTCGACGATAAAGCTGCCGTAGAGCGGGGTGAAGAGGCTCTCCACGTCCACATCTTCGGCAAGCTCGATACCGATCTGGTTGCCGACGCACATCTTAAAGAGGCTCTCGGCGCCGCAGCCGTAGCCGGGCGTGGAGACCGCCAGGGCGTCGCCGGCGGCGGTGAGCGCCTCGACGGCGTCAAATGCGGCGAGCAGCTGCTGGGCGTCGGGGCGGTAGTCCTGGCCATAGGTGGCGGGGGCGATGCGGACGACGCGGTGCGTGAGGCCCTTGAACTCGGGGGAGACAGCGCGGGCCGCCTTGCCCACGGCCACGGCGAAGCTGATGAGGGTCGGCGGAACGTTGAGCTCGCCGGCCTCGTCCTCAAACGAGCCGCTCATGGAGTCCTTGCCGCCGATGGCGCCGGCACCCAGGTCGACCTGGGCCATAAGGGCGCCCAGGACGGCTGCCATGGGCTTGCCCCAGCGCTCAGCCTCGGTGCGCAGACGCTCGAAGTACTCCTGGAAGGAGAGGTAGGCGTGCTTGTGCTCAAAGCCTGCGGCCACGAGCTTGGCGATGGACTCGACCACGGACAGGTAGGCGCCCGCAAACTGGTCGGCCTCCATCAGATAGGGGTTAAAGCCCCATGCCATAGCGCTCGCCGTGGTGGTCTCGCCGTCCACGGGGAACTTGGCGACCATGGCAGAGCTCGGGGTGAGCTGCGTCTTGCCGCCAAAGGGCATGAGCACGGTCGCGGCGCCGATGGTGGAGTCGAAGCGCTCGGAAAGGCCCTTGTTGGAGGCGACGTTAAGATCGGTGACGAGCGAGGTCATGCGCTCGGCAAGCGTGGTGCCGGCCCAGCTGGGCTGCCACACGCTGCGGGCGCAGACGTGGGCGACCTGGTGCTTGGGCGCACCGTTGGAGTTGAGGAACTCGCGGGACAGATCGACGATGGCGACGCCATTCCATGCCATGCGCATGCGCGGCTCGGCGGTAACCTCGGCGATGACGGTTGCCTCCAGGTTCTCCTCGGCGGCGTAGCCCATGAACTCCTCGACGTCACCGTCGGCGACCGCGCAGGCCATGCGCTCCTGGGACTCAGAGATAGCGAGCTCGGTGCCGTCCAAGCCGTCGTACTTCTTGGTCACGGTATCAAGGTCGACATACAGGCCATCGGCAAGCTCGCCCACGGCGACCGAGACGCCGCCGGCGCCAAAGTCGTTGCAGCGCTTGATCAGACGGCAGGCATCGCCGCGGCGGAACAGACGCTGCAGCTTGCGCTCGACCGGGGCGTTGCCCTTCTGGACTTCGGCACCCGAGGTCTCGATGGACTCGGTGTTCTGGGTCTTGGAGGAGCCGGTGGCGCCACCGATGCCGTCACGGCCGGTGCGGCCACCCAGCAGGATGATCTTGTCGGTGGGGGCGGGGCACTCGCGACGAACGTGGTTTGCCGGGGTAGCGCCCACGACGGCGCCAACCTCCATGCGCTTGGCCACGTAACCGGGGTGATAGAGCTCGTTGACCTGGCCGGTGGCAAGACCGATCTGGTTGCCGTAGCTGGAGTAGCCGGCGGCAGCAGTGGTCACGAGTTTGCGCTGCGGCAGCTTGCCCTCGAGCGTCTCGGAAACCGGGACGGTGGGGTCGCCGGCGCCGGTGACGCGCATGGCTTGGTACACATAGCTGCGGCCCGAGAGCGGGTCGCGGATGGCGCCGCCCACGCAGGTGGCGGCGCCGCCGAAGGGCTCGATCTCGGTCGGGTGGTTATGGGTCTCGTTCTTAAAGAGGAACAGCCAGTCCTGGTCCTCGCCATCGACATCGACCTTTACCTTGACGGTGCAGGCGTTGATCTCCTCGGACTCATCGACATCGGTCATGACGCCGGTCTTCTTGAGGTACTTAGCGCCGATGGTGCCCATGTCCATGAGGCAGACGGGCTTGGCGTCGCGACCGAGCTCGTGGCGCATCTCCATGTAGCGGTCGAAGGCCTGCTGCACCACGGCGTCGTCGATCGTCACGTCATCTAGGACGGTGCCGAAGGTGGTGTGGCGGCAGTGGTCGGACCAATAGGTGTCGATCACGCGGATCTCGGTGATGGTGGGGTCGCGATCCTCATCGCGGAAGTACTGCTGGCAGAAGGCAATGTCCGCCTCGTCCATGGCAAGGCCGCGATCGGCGATAAAGGCGGCAAGGCCGGCCTCGTCGAGCTCGCGGAAGCCGTCGAGCACCTCGACGGGTTGGGGCTCGGGTGTCTCCATGTACAGCGTCTCGGGCAGGTCGAGCGAGGCGATGCGCGCCTCGACGGGGTTCACCACGTAGTGCTTGATGGCCTCGATGGCGGCCTCGTCCAGGGCGCCCGAGATCATATAGACCTTGGCAGAACGCACGGCAGGGCGCTCGCCCTGGCTGATGAGCTGCACGCACTCGCTGGCGGAGTCGGCGCGCTGGTCAAACTGGCCAGGCAGGAATTCGACGGCAAAGACGGCGCCATCGCTTGCGGGGAGCTCGTCATAGGTCACATCGACCTGGGGCTCGCTAAAGACGGTCGGCACGCAGGAGCGGAAAAGCTCCTCGTCGATGCCCTCGACGTCGTAGCGGTTGATGATCCTCAGGGCCTCGATGCCCTTGATGCCGAGAATCTCGGTCAGCTCGCCCTTGAGCTGCTGAGCCTCGACGTCGAACCCGGGTTTCTTCTCCACGTAGATACGAGAGACCATTGGTTCCTGCCTTCCTGATCGGTTGGGCGTACGGTACGGTATGCGGCAGCGGTCGGTTTACGGGGCAAGCCTCGCGGTCGCCTTGAGCCACATGTTTATAAACCTCACTATGATACGACAGCTCGCGGCGCGTAGAGGACGACGAGGGTGCTACAGTGAAGCGCAAACAAGAGAAAGGCATCACATGGCATTCGTTTCGCTCGCCATCATCGCGCTCGTGGCCTTTGCAAGCCCCTTCATCGCCTCGGTGATTCCTGGAAAACCCGTTCCCGAGACGGTCTTTTTGCTCGTGCTCGGCGCAGTGCTGGGCCCGCATATGCTCGGCCTTATCCATGTGGATGCCGAGGTCTCGCTCGTGTCAGAGCTCGGCCTGGCCTTTTTGTTCCTGCTTGCCGGCTTTGAGATCGACCCTAAGAACATTACGGGTGTGGAGGGGCGCTACGGCTTGGCGACGTGGGCCGTCACGTTTGGTATTGCCTGGCTTGCCGTGCGCTTTACCCCGTGGTTCTCGGTCAGCCATTTCGACGGTATCGCCGTGACGCTCGCCTTGACCTCGACGGCGCTTGGGGCGCTCATGCCCATCTTGCGCGAGCGGTTGCTTGCCGGAACGCGCGTCGGTGATTCGATTCTTGCCTATGGTACGTGGGGCGAGCTCGGCCCCGTGCTCGCCATGTCGGTACTGCTGTCTGCCCGTACGGGCATCGAGACGCTGCTGATCTTGGGCTTATTTGCCGCCGTGTGCGTGCTGCTTGCCGTGGTCCCCAGCCGCTCCAAACGCGTCGGCAGCCGCTTCTTTGCGTTTGTCGAGGAGCGCGCCGATACCACGTCGCAGACGTTTGTACGCCTGACAGTGCTTATTTTGGTCACGCTCGTGGCGTTCTCGGCCATCTTTAGCCTCGATATCGTATTGGGCGCTTTTGCCGCCGGCTTTGTCCTGCGCTATATCATCCCCGAGGGCAACCATACGCTTGAGACCAAGCTCGACGGCCTGGCCTACGGCTTTTTGATCCCGGTGTTCTTTACCGTGTCGGGCGCTAAGATCGACCTGACGGCCGTGGTGTCGCGCCCCGGGCTGCTCGTGGGCTTTATCGTGGCGCTGCTGATCATTCGCGCGGTGCCGATCCTTGTCTCTATGAGCATTTGTCCCGTGACGCGCGATGTGTCGGCGTATGGCCGCATTACCGTGGCGCTCTACTGCACCACGGCGCTGCCGATCATCGTTGCCGTAACGAGCGTGGCCGTCAACGCGGGCGCGCTGTCGCAAGATATTGCGTCGGTCATGGTTGCCGCCGGTGCCATCACGGTGTTCTTGATGCCATTGCTCGCGCAGCTCTTCTACCGCGTGGTCGACGCCGCGCCGGTCGCCGCCGTGGCAGAGGTCGCTGAGCGTCCTGCCGAGGCACTCGATATCCTGCGTGCCCATCACGATTTGGCGAGCCTGCTCGCACGCGAGCACGAGCTGCTGACCTCGCATGGCCATGGTCGCGTATTCGAGGGCCTGCCTACGCTCGATACGATTGCCGAGCGTCTTTCCGCCGAGGCGGCGAGCGGCCACATCGATGCCCGCATCGTGGACGCGGCGCGTCTTCTTGCCGATAAGACCTATGGTGATGAGGTTGACCCGTCCGAGCTGACTCCGCGTGAGCGCCGCCGCCTTGAGCGCGCCAAGCTCGCCGTACACGAATACCGCCGCCGCATGCTGGAGCTCTACGCGCGCGATGAAGCCCAGGACGACGACGGCAAGTAGCAAGGAATGTCGGGATACGGGTTCCGTCCAAATAATAGAAGGCGCGCTGCCTGCGGTTGATGCGGACAGCGCGCCTTTTGCGTTGAACTCTGTTGAGGTTCGAAGCCGAAACTTTCGACCTTTAGGAGCGGGCTGCCCCGTCGACGGGGAGGATGGCGCCCGTGACATAGGAGGACATGTCGCTCGCAAGGAAAACGAAGGCGTTGGCAACGTCCTCGGGCTCGCCCATGCGACCGAGCGGAATAGTGGCGATGATGGGCTTGATGACCTCTTCGGGCAGGTTGGCGACCATATCGGTCTTGGTTACGCCTGGGGCAACGGCGTTGACGCGAATGCCCATGGGGGCGAGCTCGCGCGAGAGCGACTGGACCATGCCGTTGACGGCAAACTTAGACGTGGGGTAGCCGACGCCAGAGGGCTGGCCGTACTTGGCGACCATCGAGCTTGTGGTAGTGATGGTGCCGCCGTGGCCGGCCTCGGTCATGATCTTGGCGGCAGCCTGGTGACCGTTAAAGACGGCGACGACGTTGAGGTCCATAACTTTGGCGAACTCCTCGGCTGTATAGTCCAAAAGGGGTGAGCGCTGGGAGATTCCGGCGTTGTTGACGACCGTATCGAGACCGCCCATATCGGCTGCAGCCTGGGTAAAGGCCTCGGTCACGGCTTCGAGTGAGGTGAGGTCGCAGGAGCGACCCCAGACCTTGGCGCCGGGATAGACGGCTGTCAGCTTCTCAACGGCCGCATCGGCGGTCTCCTGACGCGAGCCAAAGACGGTGACGGTGGCACCCTCCTCGATAAAGCGGCAGGCGATGGCATAGCCGATACCGCGCGTGCCTCCGGTGATGATTGCTTTCTTGCCTTCGAGCAACATGGTGCCTCCATTCTTCGGGGGTGGACATACGCAGCACAGCGTAGCGGTAGCCGGAATCGGCCGCGTTTGCATATCGGTGAACGGTAGCCCGCGTTACCGATGAGCGGCTCGCGCAAATGTGCTCTGCCGTTGTGCTTAGGGCAGGAGACAAAAGGGCTCCCGTCCCACATCGGACGGGAGCCCTCAAAGTGCGTATTGCTAGGCGAGTGTTGGGTTAGTTAGCCATGACGCCTTCGGTCCAGGCCTCAACGTCCTCGATGCGCAGGACGTTGGCGACCTCGGCCACGCAGTCGACGCTGGCAAGCTCGGCGGCGGCAGCCTGGACGTCCTTCTCGAGTGCGCGGTGCGTCAGGAAAATGACCGAGCAGGCATCGCTGACATCCGACTTGCCGTCCTCGACTTGGTTGATGAGCGAGATCGAAATGTTGTGCTTGGCAAAGATGTCGACCGTCTTGGACAGGGCGCCCACGCGGTCGGCGACCTTCAGGCGCACATAGTACTTGGTCTGGAGCTCGTCCATGGGTTTAAAGGCGAGGTTGTGACCATAGGGCTCAATCTCGGGCAGCGGAGCCACGCCCCGGCTGATCTGCTCGGAGAGCGACAGGATATCGCCCACGACGGCGCTCGCGGTGGGGAAGGAGCCTGCGCCGGCACCGTAGAACATGGTCTCGCCCACGGCGTCGCCCACTACGTAAACAGCGTTCATGGCGCCGTTGACCTTGGCAAGCATGTGGTCGGCGGGGATCAGCGTGGGATGCACGCGGACGTCGACGCCGGCGTCGGTGTTGCGGGCGATGCCGAGCAGCTTAATGGTGTAGCCGAGCTCGCGGGCCTGGGCGATGTCCTCGGCGCCGATAGTGCGGATACCCTGCTGGTACACATCATCGGTGGTAACGCGGGTGCCAAAGCCGATGGAGGCGAGGATGGCCGTCTTGCTGGCGGCGTCGAAGCCGTCGACGTCGGCGGACGGGTCGGCCTCGGCATAGCCCTTGGCCTGTGCGTCGGCGAGCACGTCGGCGTAATCGGCGCCCTCGGCGTCCATGCGCGACAGGATGTAGTTGGTGGTACCGTTGAGGATGCCGGCGATAGTCAGGATCTTGTTGCCCACCAGGTCGTGCTCAAGCGTGCTCACGATGGGGATGCCGCCGCCGCAGCTGGCCTCGCATTTAATCTGCACGCCGCACGCACGCGCCTTCTCGGCAAGCGTCTCGACGTGACGGCCCAGCAGGGCCTTGTTGGCGGAGACGACGTGCTTGCCGTGCTCAAAGGCAGTGGTAAAGATCTCGGTTGCGGGATGCTCGCCGCCGATCAGCTCGACGACGATGTCGACGGCGGGGTCGGTGACGACGTCGTGCCAGTCACTCGTAAAGGCCTCGCGCTCAATGCCTGCCGCCTCGGCCTGCTCCCAAGCAAGCGCGCAGGCGCGGGTCAGCTTAAGGTCGATGCCGTAGGCTGCCAGGTACTCATCGTGGTGGCTCTTGATCAGACGGGCCACGCCGCCGCCGACGGTTCCCAAACCGATGAGGCCGACGTTCACGGTGCGCAGGGGTTCGCTCATAGATAGCTCCTTCGTGCATCTTATAGATGGATTAACCGCTTAAAGGTTGAGTGCATTCTAGCGTGAACCGAGGACGCGTGCTCGCCAGGCAACAGGAGTCGCACAAAACGGCACCCCCGAAACGCTGCGGAAACATTGGAAACATGCTCGCTACAAACGGAACTCCGTAACAAACTGTCAACGTTTGCGCCATAAGGTTTGCCCTGTGCGACTGGGGCATGCAGGCGCTCGTCGGCCCCGTCACCACCGGTGCCGCCGTCGCCGTCTCGGGCGAGATCGCCGATGCCTTTGCCGAGCAGGCCAAGGCATCCAAGCTCGACATCGTCGATACCGAGACCTTTAAGGACGACTCCTCCACGAGCTTTATCAACCAGCCGACCAAGGCCATGCGAAGATCAAGATCGAGGGCCTGACGGGCGAGCTGACGTGGAACGACAAGGGCCAGGTTGAAAAGCCCGCTACGGCATATGTGATTCAGGACGGCAAGTACATCGCCGCCTAGGTGCGTACAAAACGCGACCAGTGAGGCTGTTTTAATCAGGGCAGGGGCGCTTGTAACAGAATGGAAATATTACTTTCACACAATAAAGTGGCTAAACTGCATAAACCGATAGAAATACTCATAAATATGGATAAATGGACAAAGCAAAAGAAAAGTTGAAATAATCGCCACTTTTCTTAACTAAAGCGTCTACTATTTTGCGAACGCCGAACATGGCGAAGGATGGCCTGTCGGGTAACCGAAACCCGACGAGATTTGAGAGGAGAGCCGCATGTCGAGCCTCACCGGTAAGTCATTGAACCCTGTTATGAATCGCAGGAGCGTTATCGCGAGCGCAGCAGGTCTGGGGGCGATG
>DBFOPE010000117.1:0-2977 GCA_048429085.1 Collinsella sp. | reverse complement strand
AAGCATGCATTTGCTGCACCTAATCGAAACGCGGCGACTCCTTTGTAGCCGCAGGCCACGCACAGGGTTACCTCCCAAATCGTCCTCGGACATGTCGGAGTCCCCGCTGTGCGCTTCGCGCTGCGGGGACTCCTCCGTCCTGCGGAAAGATTTGGGAGGTAACCCTGTGCGTGGCCTGCGGCTACTAAGGAGTCGCCGCGTTTCTATTAGGTGCAGCAAATGCATGCTTGGGAGGGTCTGAATTGCGCTTTGTTGGGATGGGCCCGTTTTCCGGAGGAAGCTCTTGCTTGAAATGGGCTTGATTTGATTGTTGCGCAACTTGGATTTGGATTGTCGATTTACAGTGGCCTCGATAGGAACGCCTATGGTTGTGGGGGCTAGTATGAATTGTCCTTATTGTGGAGCTGAGTTGCGCGATGGCGTGAGGTACTGCACAGCGTGCGGGGCTGCCGTCAATGGCATCTCTGCTGATTCTGAGCTTCGGGTAAAGCCTCGGAACCACGTTGCGGTCATCCTAGTCTGCATGCTGGTAATTGGCATTGTCGGCGGTAGCTGTATGGGCCTTCATCTACGGCAGGTGTTGTCGCACTTCGTATCCGCCCATTCGGAGCACGCCATTGTGCTGGATGTCACGGCTGCGAGCTGGGACACCGATAACGGGGCATCGCGCGTTCCGATACACATTACGGGCAAGACCATCGACGGAATAACGGTCGACAGGATTGAGTTCGTCGCCTCCGATGGCTCTGGCATCAATCTCATACAAGGTGTCTACACGCTCGAGGCAGCAGGTTCCCCTATCGCTGCGGATGGCACGATCTATCAAATTCCATGCACGAGTGCCACACTCGTCCTCGATGATGCCTTTGCCATGGGTGAAACGATCGATCTGGCCGAGCTTGCAGAACAGGATTCAATTCTCACCTTCTGCCCCATTGATGCCGCCGATGTGACCAATGACGAAATCTATGATGCCGCCCTACTCGCCATGACATATAAAGGCGACGACGCCCCCGATGTTGCCGCACTGTGCCAAGCGGCAATCGGTCGACGTGACGGCGCCAGCACAAGCGGGAACTCCTTCGGAAGTTGCGGTGAAATGCGGATTAATTGAGCCTTTAGGCTGGCAAAACAGTCCTTATTTCACCGCAACTGAAACAGGGGCGCCCTCCAAGAGAGCGCCCCTGCCGGGTTTCCATAGTACTGGCGAAGCAGTCTTTGAGATCCGCCTTGCCTTATGCCAAGAACTCCTTGGTGGTCGCCACGATGTTGGCGGCGTCCAGGCCGTACCTGTGCAGGAGCTCGGCACCCGGGCCGGACTCGCCGAACGTGTCGTTGACGCCGATCTTCTTGAGCGGCGTCGGGCACTGCTCGCACAGGACATCGGCAACGGCGCTGCCCAGGCCACCGATCACGGAGTGCTCCTCGACGGTCACGACGTGGCCGGTCTTGGTGGCGCTCTTGACGATCAGGTCGGAGTCGATGGGCTTAATGGTGTGCATGTTGATGACCTCGGCGTCGATACCCTCGGCAGCAAGCTGCTCGGCAGCCTCGAGGGCCTCGCCGACCATCAGGCCGCAAGCGATGATGGTGACGTCGGTGCCCTCGCGCATGACGATGCCCTTGCCCACCTCAAACTTGTAGGTCTCGGGGTCGTTGATGACCGGCGAGGCCAGGCGGGCAAAGCGCATGTACACGGGGCCGTCGCACTCGTAGGCGGCGCGCGTCACGGCACGGGCCTCCACGTCGTCGGCGGGAACGATAACGGTCATGCCGGGGATAACGCGCATCAGGGCGATATCCTCGCAGCACTGGTGCGTGGCGCCGTCCTCGCCCACCGAGATACCAGCGTGCGTGGCGCCAATCTTAACGTTGAGATGCGGGTAGCCAATGGAGTTGCGGACCTGCTCAAAGGCGCGGCCGGCGGCAAACATGGCAAAGCTGCTCGCGAAGGCAACGCGGCCGGTGGTCGCGATGCCAGCGGCGACGCCCATCAGGTTGCTCTCGGCAATGCCCACATCGAAGAAGCGGTCGGGGCAAGCGGCCTTAAACTTACCGGTCTGCGTGGCGGCGGCCAGGTCGGCGTCGAGGACCACAAAGTCATCGTGCTCGTTGGCGAGCTCGACGAGGGCCTCGCCGTAGCTTACGCGCGTGGCGATTTTCTTGACGTCTGCCATCCTAGAGCTCCTCTCCGGCGGCCGTGAGCTCTGCCATGGCCTGCTCAAACTGTTCATCGTTGGGGGCCTTGCCGTGCCAACCAACCTGGTTCTCCATAAAGGAAACGCCCTTGCCCTTCGTGGTCTCGGCGATGATGGCGGTCGGCTGACCCTTGGTGGCGCGAGCCTCGGCAAAAGCGGCGCGAATCTGATCGAAGTCGTTGCCGTCGGCGAGCTCCACCACATGGAACTTAAAGGCGCGGAACTTGTCGGCGAGCGGCATGGGGTCGTTGACCTCCTCGACGGGGCCATCGATCTGCAGACCGTTGTGGTCGACGATCACGCAGAGGTTGTCGAGCCGCTGGTTGCCGGCAAACATGGCGGCCTCCCAGACCTGGCCTTCCTCGCTCTCGCCATCGCCCAGCAGGGCGTACGTGCGGTAAGTATCGCCCCAGTGCTTAGCGGCAACGGCCATGCCCACGGCGGCGGAAATGCCCTGGCCGAGCGAGCCAGTGGACATGTCGACGCCCGGGGTGTCGTTCATGTTGGGGTGACCCTGCAGGTGGCTGCCGATATGGCGCAGCGTCTCGAGGTCCTCCTTGGGGAAGAACCCGCGCTCGGCGAGCACGGCGTACAGGCCCGGAGCGCAATGACCCTTGGAAAGCACAAAGCGGTCGCGATCGGCCTTGCGGGGATCGGCCGGGTCGACGTTCATTTCCTCAAAGTACAGATAGGTCATGATGTCGGCAGCGCCGAGCGAACCGCCCGGATGGCCGGACTTGGCAGCGTGCACGCCGGTGACGATGCCCTTCCTTACCTCG
>DBFOPE010000116.1:0-22682 GCA_048429085.1 Collinsella sp. | reverse complement strand
TATGGACGGCGGCGTGCCCATTAAGCGCCCGGTCTCCGGTATCGCCATGGGCCTGATCCAGGAGGAGGGCAAGACCGTGGTCCTGTCCGACATCCAGGGTCTCGAGGACTTCCTGGGCGACATGGACTTTAAGGTCACCGGCACCACCGAGGGCATCACCGCCCTGCAGATGGACAACAAGGCCACCGGCCTCACCTTCGACATCTTGGCCCGCGCCCTGCAGCAGGCCAAGGAGGGTCGCGCCTTCATCCTGCAGAAGATGCTCGATGTGATCCCCGAGCCGCGTCATACCACGCGCAGCACCGCTCCGCGCATCGTCTCCATCCAGGTTCCGACCGATAAGATCCGCGACGTCATCGGTTCCGGCGGCAAGGTCATCCGCGGCATCCAGGACGAGACCGGCGCTTCGGTCGACATCCAGGAGGACGGCACCGTCTTTGTCGGCGGCACCGGCGAGTCCGTCGATCAGGCCGTCGAGCGCATCAAGCTCATCATCAAGGTTCCCGAGCCGGGCGAGGAGTACACCGGTCGCGTGGTTTCCATCCAGCCCTTCGGCGCCTTCGTCAACCTGCTGCCCGGTAAGGACGGCCTGCTGCACATCTCCCGCGTCGCCAAGGGTCGTGTGGAGAAGGTCGAGGACGTCCTCAACGTGGGCGACGAGGTCAAGGTCGTCGTCATCGAGGTCGACGATCGCGGCAAGATCTCGCTCGATCGTCTCGACAAGCCCGAGGCCCCGGCTCGCGCCGAGGGTGCCTCCGAGGGCGACGGCGAGCACTTCCAGCGTCGTGAGCGTCCGCGTCGCGAGCGCTCCGAGCGCAGCGACCGTCCGCGCCGTCCCGGCGACAACGGAGGCCGCAAGCCCCGCCGTCACCACGACGCTGAGTAACAGCTACACATAAGCTGCTAAACAAGGGCGACTCCGGACAGGGGTCGCCCTTTTGCTATTCCCGGCGGTGCCGCTGAGCCATGACCGGCGGGATACACGGCTTCAGATGGGGCTTTGATGCATGGGTGGTCTGTTGGTGGGCAAATGGGTATCATACTGTGGTTACTGCATCGACTCTGTGATGCATTGTTGTACGTTCCCGGCGGTCGGTTTGCCAGAAGCGCCCCGTCGGTTGTTCCAGACCCGTTTCGAAGAAAGGAAACCACACGAACCTATGGCAGCTAAAAAATCATCTCCCTTGAAGATCATTCCGCTCGGCGGCCTTGACGGCATCGGCAAGAACATGACGGTCTTCGAGTGCGGCGACGACATGGTGCTCGTCGACGCCGGCCTCATGTTCCCCGACGACTCCCAGCCCGGTATCGACCTGGTGCTTCCCGACTATACCTATGTTCTGGAGAACGAGGAGAAGCTCCGCGGCATCGTCGTCACTCACGGCCACGAGGACCACACCGGTTCGCTTCCGTACCTGCTGCAGGACCTCAACAATAAGGTGCCCATCTTCTCGAGCAAGCTGACGCTCGGTTTTATCGAAGGCAAGCTTTCCGAGTTCCGCATCCGCGCTCCCAAGTTCCGCGAGGTCAAGGGTGGCAGCCATGTCAATCTCGGTGGCATCTCGCTCGACTTCTTCTCCATGACGCACTCCATTCCGGGCGCTTTGGGCGTATTCATTCGCACCAACCAGGGCACCGTTATGCACACGGGCGACTTTAAGCTCGACCAGACTCCCATCGACGGCGTCACGCCCGATTATGCCGCCATCAGCCGCTTTGCCAAACAGGGCATCGACCTGCTGCTTTCCGACTCCACCAACGCCACGGTCCCCGGCTTTACCAAGTCTGAGGCCGAGGTGGGTCCCAACCTGCTGCACGCCATCAAGAATGCCCCGGGCCGCGTGTTCGTCGCGTCGTTCTCGAGCCATATCCATCGCCTGCAGCAGATCTGCGACGCCGCCCGCAAGTGCGGCCGCAAGGTCGTCGTGACCGGACGTTCCATGCTCACCAACACCCGCGTGGCGCGCGAGCTGGGCTACCTCAACATCGACGATGCCGATATCATCGATGCCTTCGATATCGATAACCTTCCCGACGACAAGATCGTCGTCATGTGCACCGGTTCGCAGGGCGAGCCGCTGTCGGCGCTGTCCCGCATGGCCAACGGCGAGCACAAGACGCTCTCCATCCACGAGGGCGATACCGTCATCCTCTCGGCAACTCCCGTTCCCGGCAACGAGAAGGCCGTCCAGCAGGTTGTCAACAGCCTGGCCAAGCTTGGCTGCGACGTGTGGGATAAGAATCGCGCCCTCGTCCATGTCTCGGGCCACGGTAGCCAGGAGGAGCTCAAGCTTCTGATGGCCATGGCCAAGCCCACCTACTTTATGCCGGTTCACGGCGAGGCCGTGCATCTGCGCGCCCATGCCCAGCTTGCCCGTAAGATGGGCATCAAGGACGATCACATCTTTATCCTCGATAACGGCGACACGCTCGAGATGCGTGGCGGTATCGTCAAGCGCGGCACGCCCGTCGAGTCCGGCGTCGTCTATGTCGACGGTCTGCGCATCGGCGACACCGACCCCATCGTCCTGCGTGATCGCCAAAAGCTCGCCAACGACGGTATGGTCACGGCCGTTGCCATTGTCTCGCTCAAGCACAAGAAGATCGAGGCTATCGAGTTCTCGGGCCGCGGTGTTTCGTTTGCCATCGACGACCAGTTCTCCGAGGATGCCTCCGCAGCCATCATGAAGACGATCGAGAAGGGCAAATTTAGCTTTACCAGCAGCGGATCCGATGCCATTCGCAAGGCCGTGCGCGATTCGCTCTCCAACTTTATCTGGAGCCGTACGCGCACCCGTCCGATGATCATCCCGGTCGTCATGGAGGTTTAGTTTGGCGCGCGGATCTGCACAAAACGCCAAAGGCAATAAGGCCAACAACCAACCGGCATCTGCTAAGGGTGCCGGTTCCCATCTGCGTGCCAATAGGGGTCACGAGGCGGAGTTCGATGAGTTCGAGCCCCTGGTCGAGCCTTCGGCCAATCGCGATATCGCCGGCGTGGTCATTGCCGTTTTGGCGATTGCATCCTTCATTGCCGTGATTTCGCCGGCAACGGCGCCCGTGACAGCCGCGGTTGCCGGTTTCTACCATCTTGGCTTTGGCCTGGGCGCCTACGTGCTGCCGATCGTCATCTTGCTGTTTGCCGCCACGCTCTTTTTGGGTGAGGACTCGCCGCTCAACATTCGCACGGTTGCGGGCGGTGCCGTGGTCTTTGTGGCCATTGTTTCCATCCTGTCGCTGATGGTGCCGGGTACGACCGACTCGTGCGACCTTATGTTTACGCCGCAGAACCTTTCCGCGTCGGGCGGCTACATTGGCGCCTTTATCGCAAGTACCCTGCAAAACGCCCTGGGCAAACCTATTGCCATGGTTGTCTTGCTGGGGCTTGTCGTCGTTGGCCTGGTCATTATCGGCTTCTCGGTAGGCGGCGTTTTGCGCTCCGCACGCGATCGCGCCGCCGATTTTGCCGAGCGTCGTCGTGCTGATGTCAATGCGAGTCCGTGGGGCGATGAAGAGGCCCTGTCGGTACCCGGCGTCACTCGTCCGCACCTGAGTATTCTGCGTCAGAAGGGTACTGATGCCGCCGTGACCACGGTCATAGGTGGCGATGTTGATCCTGTTTTGGATGACGACGAGGACGATGACCCGTTTGTCGACGTGTCCGAGGCCGTGGAGGCCGAGCGCGCCAAGACCACGCTGCTGCCGCACCGTCATGCCAAGAAGGGCAAGGCCGCTCCCAAGCTCAACACGAGCGAGCCCGACCCGTCTTGGTCCGATAGCGAAATCGAACTCACTGAGGGCGATGACGAGGACGACGAGACTCCGCTCGAGACCGCCAAGACAACCTTGCTGCCGCGTCGCCGTTCCAAGGCAGGACAGGTCACCGGACAGTTTTCGATGGAAGACGACCCGGACAAGGCTGACGAGTCAGAGCTGCCGTTTGCCGTTAATCCCGTTTCGGCGGCTCCGCAGATCCCCGATTTCCTGAAGCATCCTAAGGTTGCCGATGCCTCCAGCTCTACGGCTTCCGCTGCTCCTGTTGCGGCCGGTGATGGGGGAGCGGATGGCACAGCTGCCGATGCCGAGGGCGAACAAGAAGACGGCCTCAAACTCCCACCGCTCGAAATCCTGCATGCCAATCCGCAGTCGGCGTCCTCCGCGTCTTCTGATAAGGAGCTGGAACAGACTGCCGAGTCGTTGCAGTCCACCTTGCTTGAGTTTGGCCGTAGCGCCCGCGTTGTCGGCTGGATTGCCGGCCCCACGGTCACGACCTTTAAGCTGCAGCCCGGTGAGGGCGAGCGCGTGAGCAAGATCTCGAGCCTCGAGGACGATATCGCGCTTTCGCTTGCCGCCCAGTCTGTGCGTATTTTTGCGCCGATTCCCGGCACCTCGCTCGTTGGTATCGAGATTCCCAATCGTAAGCGTCAGAACGTCAACCTGGGCGACGTGCTTCCCTATGTGAAGGGCGGTCCGCTCGAGCTTGCCATCGGTCGCGATGCCGAGGGCACGCCGGTTGTCGCCGACCTCGCCAAGATGCCCCACTTGCTGATCGCCGGTACCACCGGTTCGGGTAAGTCGGTCATGATCAACTCCATCATCACGACCTTGCTCATGCGCGCTCTTCCCGAGGACGTTCGCCTGATCATGGTCGACCCCAAGCGCGTCGAGCTTGCGGGCTATAACGGCCTGCCGCATCTCTACGTGCCCGTGGTGACCGAGCCCAAGCAGGCGGCCAGTGCGCTGCAGTGGGCCGTGTCCGAGATGGAGCGTCGCCTGAAGGTCTTCGAGCGCCTCAACGTTCGAAAGATCTCGACGTATAACGAAAAGCAGGCAGCCGGCGAGTTTGAACACTACGATAATCCGCCGCAAAAGATGCCCTATCTGGTCATCATCATCGACGAGCTTTCTGACCTGATGATGGTTGCCGGCAAGGATGTCGAGGCCTCGATCGTCCGTATCGCCCAGCTGGGCCGTGCCGCCGGTATCCACCTTATCGTGGCTACGCAGCGCCCCAGCTCCAACGTGGTGACGGGTCTTATTAAGGCCAACATCACCAACCGTATCGCTTTTAACGTGGCTACGGGCATCGATTCCCGCGTCATTATCGACCAGATGGGCGCCGAAAAGCTTACCGGTTTGGGTGACATGCTGTTCTCCAAGGTCGACTGGGGCAAGCCCCGCCGTATCCAGGGCTGCTTTGTCTCGGACGACGAGATCAACGAGATCGTCGAGTTCGTTAAGTCGCAAAGCGAGCCCGACTATCACGAGGAGATTCTGTCTGCCGTGGCGCCCGCTTCCATGTCTATGGCTGGTGGCGGCATTGTTCGCACGGGCGTTGCCGAGCCGCAAGATGACGACCCGCTTATCTGGGAGGCCGCCCATATTGTGGTGGAATCGCAGCTGGGCTCCACATCTGGCCTGCAACGCCGCCTCAAGGTTGGCTATGCGCGCGCCGGGCGTATTATGGACATGCTGGAAGAAAAGGGTGTCGTCGGCCCGCCCGACGGTTCCAAGCCGCGCGAGGTCCTGCTGGACGAGGAAGGGCTCGCCGCGCTGGAGTCTGTCGACGCCGAGATGGCACGTGAAGATTGTGAGTTTGGAGGATTCTGATGGCTGCACGCTTTGGTGACATGCTGCTCGAGCAGCGTCGCCGGATGGGCCTTTCCATCCAGCAGGTCGCCAACACCATCAAAATCAGGCCGCAGATCATCGAGTTTTTCGAGACCGGTAACTTTGCATCGATGCCCCCGCGCGGCTATGCGCAGGGCATGATTTCGAGCTACGCTCGTTTTTTGGGCCTCAATCCGCGCGAGGTCGTCAATGCTTATTTTGACGACCTCATGGCATATGAACGCGAGACCTCGCAGCAGGGTGGTCGTTTTCAGGATGCTGCCGGCTACGTTAACTCGCGTTCGTCGGTCGATAACGGACGCTTTCTGATGGTTCAGGGTGGACGCTCGACGCGGTACGGTCAGCGACCTCCGCAAGCGGGCTATATCACCGAGACGGGCTCCAGCGAGGAGATTCGTTCTCAGCGAGATCGCTTTCGCAGCACGCCTATGCCGGATGACCGTGCGCTTCCCGCCGCTCGCGGGTTGAGCCGCGATCCCCGTGCCGGTTACGGCGACGGAGGCTACTCCGGTCGTGGCTATCGCGGAGTTTCTGCCGTGCGTTCCCGCGGTGGATATGCCGACGCCGATACCACGCAGGTGACGCCGCGCCTTCGTTCGCAATCGCAGCCTTACGGCCAGCGCTCTTCGGCGCCTCGCTCTGACCAGCGTGGCCATCAGAACCGTGGCGAGCTTGCGCCGCGTTCGGGCCAGCGTGGCTTGCAGCGCCAGGGCGGCTATCGTGGTCGTCCCGATAGCAGTCGCGGCCGTATGCCGCAGGGGAATGGCCGCGGCGGCTCCAATCGCGGACGCGGCGGTGGACGTGCTCCTCAGAACAATAGACTCGATCCGCGCATCGTCTACGCCGGCGTCGGTGCCGTGGCGCTTTTGCTGATTCTGCTCATCGTGGTCCTCCTGCGTGGCTGCGGCTCTTCTGCACCCGAGTCGACGCCCGAGACGCCCGCGGCCGCCAAGACGACGAAGAAGAAGTCTTCTAAGAAGACCGAATCCGTTGACGAGGATGAAGACACCGACGAGGCGACTGATTCTGCCGATTCCGATACCGCTAAGGCGACGGCAAAAAAGGAAGAGGACGAGGTCATCAAGGTCAAGGTCTCCGTTGCCAAGGGCAAGACCGCCTGGATCGAGGTCAAGGTCGACGGTAAATCGGTCTACGGCGCCCAGGCGACCGGTCCCTTTGAGCAGGAGTACACGCCCGAGTCCTCGATCGAGATCACCACGTCTAAGCCCTCCGACGTCACGGTTACCAAGAACGGCGAAAAGGTCCGCTATGACACCAAGACATCGGGCGTGGCGCGCGTGACCATTACCGTTCCCAAGAAGGAGTCCACAGACTCCAAGGACGGCGAGGGTACCGACGACACCGATACTGCCGACGGCACCGACGCCCAGTCTACCGATGGCACCGATGCTCAGTCTACCGACGGCACCGACACGGCATCCGACAGCCAGACAGCAAATGATTCAGATGGCTATTCGTATGACAGCCACTAAGGCTCCCCGTACCGAAAGGAAGAACTATGGCTAAAGATTCCAGCTTTGACGTTGTGTCCGAGGTCAACATGCAGGAGGTCGATAACGCCTTCCAGCAGACCACCCGCGAGATCTCCCAGCGCTATGACCTCAAGGACTCCGGTGCCACCATCGAGCTTTCGAAGGGCGACAAGCTCTTTACGATCAATGCCCCGGCCGATTTTGTCTCCAAGCAGATCATTGACGTGCTGAGCTCCAAGCTCATCAAGCGCGGCATCGACCTCAAGGCTGTCTCTTGGGACGCGCCGCAGGCGGCTTCGGGCGGTACCGTGCGCGTGCTCGGCCATATCGTCGAGGGCATCGACCAGACGACCGCCAAGAAGATCAATAAGGACATCAAGGATCAAAAGCTCAAGGTCAAGGTGACCATTGAGGCCGATAAGCTGCGCGTTACCTCGGCCTCTAAGGACGCGCTTCAGACGGTGATCCAGTTCCTGCGCGACCAGGACTACGGTCAGCCGCTGCAGTTTACCAACTACCGCTAATTTACTCGAAAGGACCGCTCTCCAACATGGATACTCCGTTGGGTTCCGTACTCTATATCACGCTTGGCTGCGCCAAGAACGAGGTCGATACCGACCGCATGCGTTCGCTGCTGACCGCTGCGGGCTACGAGGAGGCATTCGATCCGCAGGATGCCGATATCGCTATCGTCAACACGTGCTCGTTTCTTGCCTCGGCGACGTCCGAGAGCATCGAGACCACGCTCGAGCTCGCTAACGAGGTGCAGGACGGCGTTCGCGCCTGCCCCATCGTCATGTGCGGTTGCGTGCCGTCTCGTTACGGCGATGACCTGCCCGACGAGCTTCCCGAGGTCGCTGCCTTTGTGAAGGCCGATGAGGAAGACGGTATCGTCTCTGTCATCGATGGCGTACTGGGCGTTGAGCGCGAGATCGCGGCCTATATCCCGCAGGTCAAGCGTACCGTTGAGGGTGCCGTTGCCTATGTTAAGATCTCAGATGGCTGCAATCGTTTTTGCAGCTTCTGCATGATCCCCTACATCCGCGGTCGCTATCATTCGCGCAATGCCGAAAGCATTATCTCCGAGGTGCGCGACCTGGTTGCCGGCGGTGTGCGCGAGATCGTTCTGATCGGGCAGGACACGGGTATTTGGGGCACCGACTTTGCCGACGAGGACGTCCCCGAGGGCTCGCCGCGCAATCTGGCGCAGCTGCTGCGCGCCGTTGCCGAGGCCGTGCGTCCGCACAACGTCTGGGTCCGCGTGCTCTATCTGCAGCCCGAGGGTATGACCGACGAGCTTATCGAGACGATTCGCGATACGCCCGAGGTGCTGCCCTATATCGATATCCCCGTGCAGCACTGCGACGCGCGCATCCTCAAGGCCATGCGTCGCTCCGGTTCGCGCCAGGAGCTCGAGGATCTGTTCCGCGACCTTCGTGAGCGCATCCCCGGCATCGTGATTCGCTCTACGGCCATGGTCGGCTTCCCGACCGAGACTGACGACGAGTTCCGCGATCTTATCGACTTTATGGACACTGTCGGCTTTGACTACACGAGCGTCTTTGCCTACTCGCGTGAGGAAGGCAGCCTGGCCGCCAAGATGGAGGGTCAGGTTGATGAGGAAGTCAAGCTCGAGCGCGCCCAGGAGGCCATGGATCTGGCCGAGTCGCTCGGTTTTGCCGCCACCGCCGCCCATGTGGGCGAGCGCGCCCAGGTGATTGTCGATGGTATCGAGGAGACCGAGGATGGCGCCGAGCTGATCGGGCATGCCTGGTTCCAGGCACCCGATTCCGATGGCGCGGTGCATCTGGACGCCAGCGAGGCGTCCGTGGGTGATATTCTGACCGTCGAGTTTACCGATAGCTTCTGCTATGAGCTTATCGGTCATGTTGTGGAGTAGGAGAGCGTCGTGGCAAACGAGAGCAATAAGGAACTGACGAGTGTTTGGACGCCCGCCAACATCGTGACGTGCGTTCGCATCGTCTTTATCCCGGTGTTCATGATCGTCTCGGCCCTGTCTCACGCGAGCGTTGCCGGTACGGACTGGAGCACCTTTGACGGTCCGCTTGCAGCCGCCGCCTTCATTTTGTATGTGATCCTGTCGTGCACCGATAAAGTCGACGGCTATCTGGCGCGCTCGCGCAACGAGATCACCGATTTCGGCAAGTTCTTGGACCCCATCGCCGACAAGCTGCTGGTGTTCTCGGCCCTGCTGCTGTTCCTGGATTTTGGCGCGGTGACCGTGTGGTCCGTGTTCATTATCCTGTTCCGTGAGCTGTTGGTGAGCGCCCTTCGTATGGTCGCAAGTGCTGCCGGTGTGGTCGTTGCCGCCGACAAGCTCGGCAAGTATAAGACGGCGACCACGATGGTCTCTATCTGCGGCTATCTGTGCGTCTTTGCGATGGCCGGTCTTCAGCTGGGGCCGGTGTCGCTGCTGCTCGGCGTCTATTCGGTGTCGCGCTTCCTGTACGTCATCGCCGTGATTTTGACCATTGTCTCGGGCGCCCAGTACTTCTGGAACTGCCGTAAGATCGTCTTTTCGGTCTAGGTCCTGGTGGGTATGACGGAGTCTTATTTACAGATTGCCGCAAACAACGAGGAGATGGCGCGTGATATTGTCAAGCGCGCGAGTGCCCGTGGTGTGACGGTGTCGACGGCGGAGTCGTTGACGGCGGGCATGATCGCCTCGACGATTGCCGATATCCCGGGTGCCTCGGCGGTGCTTCGTGGCGGTGCGGTGACCTATTGCGATGAAATCAAGCATCGCGTGCTTGGCGTCGAGCAGGAAACGCTCGATCGGTTTAGCGCCGTGTCGCACCAGACGGCGCGTGAGATGGCCGCGGGCTCGCTGGACCTTTATCAGAGCGATATAGCCGTAAGCGCAACGGGCTATGCTGGGCCCGGTGGCGGCACCGAGCAAGACCCCGCCGGTACGTTCTATATTGGCTGGGCGTATCGCGCGGCCGATGGGGGAGCGCCGGTTGTCGAGTCTGCGCGCTGTCATTACGAGGGCGATCGGTCGTGCGTTCGCGCCTATGCGGTCGCGGAGGCTTTGGAATGCATTGTCCGCGTGCTCAATTCTATGGAATAGACGTGGTTTAAGGGGCCTTAGGGCCCCTTAATTGTGGAGATAGGGACCTTTGACGGTATTGATGTTTGCGCTGGTACAAAGCCTAAATTTGTCCGATCACCTGTATTTGTGATTGGCGTGGTCAAGCGTTTGGTCGGTGATTGGTTGCCGTTTGGCTGGGTTTTGGAATGGTCGGGTGCATATGATGAATCTGAACGGTTGACCACGAACAGCCGTTCGTTTATTATCGTTTCAGGTTGTTAAGAGGAGGGCTATTCATGGCCAAGAATTCAGGTCCCGTACGTACCGTTCATGCACGCACGACGGGTAAAGAGCGCGACGAGATGATCGCCACCACCAAGGCCGAGATTGAGAAGAAGTTCGGCCAGGGCTCTATTATGAGGTATGGCGACGGCGGTCCGGAGCTCGAGGTCGAGGCTATTCCGACGGGCTCTCTGGCGCTCGATGCCGCCTTGGGTATCGGTGGCGTTCCGCGCGGCCGTATCGTCGAGATTTATGGCCCCGAGTCCTCCGGTAAGACGACGCTTTCGCTTGAGATTCTTGCAGAGGCACAGGCCATGGGCGGCGTTGTGGCATTTATCGATGCCGAGCACGCGCTTGATCCCACCTATGCCGCGCGCATCGGTGTCGATATCGATGAGGTCCTCATTTCCCAGCCCGATACGGGCGAGCAGGCGCTCGAGATCGTCGATATGCTTGTGCGCTCCGGTGCCATCGACGCCATCGTCGTCGACTCTGTTGCCGCCTTGACTCCGCGTGCCGAGATCGAGGGCGAGATCGGTGACACGACGGTGGGTCTGCAGGCTCGTTTGATGAGCCAGGCACTCCGCAAGCTCGCCGGCTCGCTTTCCAAGTCCAACACGACCTGCATCTTCATTAACCAGCTGCGCGAGAAGATCGGCGTCATGTTCGGCAACCCCGAGACCACCACGGGCGGCCGCGCGCTCAAGTTCTTCTCTTCCGTGCGAATCGACATCCGTCGCATCGACAGCATTAAGCTCAAGGACGAGGTCATTGGCAACCGCGTGCGCGCCAAGGTGGTCAAGAACAAGGTGGCTGCTCCGTTCCGCTCGGCCGAGTTCGACATCATGTACGGGACGGGCATCTCCAAGGAGGGCTCGATTCTGGATATGGCTGTCGAATATGACATCTGCAAAAAGACGGGCTCGTGGTTTGCGTACGGCGATGATAAGCTCGGCAACGGCCGCGAAGCAGCTAAGACGTTCTTGCGCGAGCACCCCGATTGCGCCGACGAGATCGAGCATAAGGTTCGTCTTGCCTGCGGTCTTGAGTATGACGACGATGCACCCTCCGAGGTTGAGCTTACTGACCAGACACTGGGGGAGCAGCCGGCAAATGATGGGTTTGACGAGCTCTACGCCATCGATGGCTCCGCAATGCTCGACGATGACGACGAGTAGCGGATGCCGACATGTCGTATACGGTGACCGAGGCTACGGTCGTCTTTCCCGATAAGAAGGCGGCTTCCTCGTTCTCGAGCGGTTATGCGTCTAAAAAGCCCTGCGCGCATATCGATTGCGATCTTGAGGGCGGTTACGAACGTTCCATTTGGATTCCCGTGCGCGTGGCGCGCCTGTACGTTAAGAACCGCCCCGATCTTCCCTGTGATTGGGATGACTTTCGTGAGGCGGTGCAGCTTATCGAACGTAAATGTGCACTCACCATGGTGACCGAGATGCTTTCGCGCCGCGATCATGCCACGGGCGAGGTGCGCGATAAGTTAGCGCGCTATGGCTTTCGACAGCCCGCGATCGATTTTGCCGTTGCTCGAGCGACCGAGTATCGATTTTTGGATGAGAACCGTTTTTGCTCGTACTTTATCGAAGAGCGCAAACGTCGCGGCTGGGGACAGCGCAAGATCGAGGTTGAGCTCAAGCGTCGTCATGTCGTGCTTGACGATATCCCCGGGTATCCCGAGGCGTATTTTACCGTGGATGACGACTTGACTCGTGCATCGGCCTTGCTCGCTAAACGTCGCATTCCCGAGGCGCGTGCATTCGAAAAGCTCGTCAGATTTTTGATGGGTAAAGGCTTCTCGTATCACATCGCCGCCGACGCCGTTAAGGCGCGCCTCGATGCCTCAAACGAAGAATGTGCCGTGTAAACGTTCACCCGTTACGCCCCTGCCGTTCACCGCTTGATTGGCGCCGTGCCGGGTGCGTTTATTTGACAGTTGTTGCGGTTCAACGTAGGATAAATACTGTCATTTGCTTTGTGATATGTGCTCATCTGTGATGAGTTTGTTTATATGTTTATCTGTATCCGACCCGCATAAGCTGCGCCCATATTACTCAAATGTCGCGAGCCGTTCGTAAGGACGGTTCGCTTTGCTGTGTAACGAATCCATAAAAAGGAGTGAGCATGCCTATCATTGCAGCGCTCGTTGGCCTCGTTTTGGGTGCCATCGCCGCCATTGCCTACATGCGCACCGCCAAGCAGGGTAGTCTTCACGAGGCCGACGAAAAGATTCAGTCGGCACACGCGCAGGCAGAGTCCCTGATCGGTGATGCGAAGCGTCAGGCCGAGACCCTCAAAAAAGAGGCTCTGCTCGAGGCTAAGGAAGAGATCATCAAGAACAAGCAGGCTGCCGAGGCCGAGGACAAGCAGCGTAAGAGCGAGATTCGCACGCTCGAAAATCGCGTGATGCAGCGCGAAGAATCGCTCGATCGCCGCAACGATGCTCTTGATAAGCGCGAGCATCAGCTGTCCAGCCAGGCCGGCCAGGTCGAGAAGCGCTCTCGCGAGCTTGAGGAGCTCTGCGCCAAGCAGACCTCCGAGCTCGAGCGTATTGCCGACCTTACGCGCGAGGACGCTCACAAGGAGCTGCTCGACAAGGTCCGCGGCGAGGTTACCCACGAGGCGGCCACCATCATCCGTGAGTCCGAGCAGCAGGTCCGCGCCGAGTGCCACAAGACCGCCCAGGAGATTCTCTCCCTGGCGATTCAGCGTTGCGCCGCCGACCATACCGCCGAGGTCACCGTCACTTCCGTGCATATTCCCTCCGATGACCTCAAGGGTCGCATCATCGGTCGCGAGGGTCGCAACATCCGCACCTTTGAGCAGGTGTCCGGCGTCAACCTCGTGATTGATGACACTCCCGAGACCGTTGTACTCTCGAGCTTCGATCCGGTCCGTCGTGAGACCGCCCGCGTTGCGCTCGAGAACCTTATTGCCGACGGTCGTATTCACCCCGCCCGCATCGAGGAGATGTATCACAAGGCCGCCGATTTGGTTCAGCAGCGTGTGCGCGAGGCCGGCGAGCAGGCCGCCTTCGATACCGGTATCCACGACCTGCATCCCGAGATCGTCAAGACCCTGGGTGCTCTTCGCTACCGCACTTCGTTTGGTCAGAACGTTCTGCAGCACTCGCTTGAGGTCTCCGACCTGTGCGGCGTTATGGCCTCCGAGCTTGGTCTGGATGTTGTGACCGCCAAGCGCGCCGGTCTTCTGCACGACCTGGGCAAGGCCATTGACCATGACGTTGAGGGTCCGCATGCTGTGATTGGTGCCGAGCTCGCCCGCCGTTATGGCGAGAAGCCCGTTATCGTCCACGCGATCGAGGCCCATCATGCCGATGTCGATCCCAACACGGTGCTCGACGTTCTGGTCCAGGCTGCCGATGCCGTCTCCGCTTCTCGTCCCGGCGCCCGCCGTGAGTCGGCCGAGAACTACATCAAGCGCCTTGAGAAGCTCGAGGAGATTGCCAATTCTCACGACGGCGTCGAGCGTACCTATGCCATGCAGGCCGGTCGCGAGGTTCATGTCATGGTTCAGCCGGACAAGATCTCCGATGCCCAGTCCACGGTGCTTGCGCACGATATCGCCCATCAGATCGAGGAAGAGATGGAGTATCCCGGTCAGGTGCGCGTTGTCGTGATTCGCGAGAGCCGTGCCGTCGATATCGCTAAATAACATGAACGACGCGAACGAGCTCATCTCATTTATCGCGTCGATGTCGGGGGAGGGCAACCTTCGCGTCGAGGAAAACCTTGGCGAGGGGTATGTCCGCCTCCGCGTTTCGGAGGCCGAGCGCCGTCAGGCCAAGCATGACATTCAGCATGTAGAGGACATTGTCATCGAGATGCTGCGTAATGCTCGTGATGCCGGAGCCGATAGGGTCTATCTTGCCACGACCAAGGAGGAGGGTGTTCGCACCCTCCTCTTCCTGGATAACGGTTCGGGTGTGCCGCAGGATATGCAGGAGCGTATCTTCGATGCCCGTGTCACCTCCAAGCTCGAGAGCATGAAAATGGACCGTTGGGGTGTTCACGGTCGTGGTATGGCGCTGTTCTCTATCAAGCAGAACACGGATGAGGCACGCGTTGTTACATCGGGTGTTGATTTGGGTTCCGCGTTTAAGGTGTGCGTTGCCACCGATCGCTTGGGTGAGCGCGCCGACCAGTCGAGCTGGCCTCAGGCGGTTAAAGACGAAGACGGCCGCTATGTATGCGCTCGCGGTCCTCACAACATCATTCGCGCTGCGTGTGAGTTTGCCCTCGAGGAGCTGCGTTGCTGCGATGTGTATCTGGGCTCTCCGTCCGAGATCGCTGCGACCCTGTACGCTCAGGCTTCGAGTCGTCTCGATACGTCGCGCCTGCTCTTTATCGATGACGAGTGCGAGCTTCCGGTTATCGATCGTTTGGGCCTTGCCTCGGATGCCGAGGACTTTATCCGGATCTGCTCCGGGTTGGGTCTCGAGATGTCCGAGCGCACTGCCCACCGTATTCTGTCGGGACAGATTAAGCCCGTTCGCGGCGCGACCGCGCGCCTGCTGCGCGAGCGTGATTCCACCTCGCATGCGCCGGCTCCCGTCGATCTTACCAAGGACCGTCGAGGTCTTCGCATCGCCAAGGATGATATGGCGCAGTTTTCACGTGCTGTCGAGCGTGACTTTAACGACCTCGCTGCCCGGTATTACCTCAATCTGTGCGGTGACCCTAAGATTCGCGTTTCGCGTGATCGCATCACGGTGACGTTCGATCTTGCCAAAGAGGAATAAAATCTTTACCGAGTCCGCTCGGTACGATACAGTTATTGCAGTTAAAACGTACTTTTAAACGCAGGAGTTTCTTCATGGATTGCCTGAAGGTATCAAGCAAATCATCGCCCGCGTCCGTTGCCGGCGCCATTGCCGGCATGGTCAAAGATGGCGTCCCCGTCAACATTCAATGCGTCGGTGCCGGTGCCGTCAACCAGGCCATCAAGGCCGTTGCCATTGCGCGCGGCTTTCTGATTCCGACCGGCTTTGATGTCTCCTGCGCGCCGGTGTTCTCCGACATCCTCATTAACGGGGAGTCGCGCACGGCAATCCGTCTCTCTATCTACGTTCACCAGATTAATCGGGCTGCTATGGATAACGTCGTCATGGACGACGTTAAGCCCGTTGCGTAAGCGAGCCATTTGCACGCTTGTAGCACCTATGCGCCCCGTCGATACCATCGTTAGGATGTAAGCTCATGGACCAGCGTTCCGTACGCGATATTCTTGCCGGTAAAACCTACTTTATCCGCACATTCGGCTGCCAGATGAACCAGCACGACTCTGAGCGCGTGAGTGGCTTGCTCGATTCGTATGGCTGTCTTATGGCGCTCGATCCCGAGCATGCCGATATTGTCGTGTTTATGACGTGTTGCGTGCGCGAGGCTGCCGATACGCGCCTGTATGGTCAGTGCAATTCCTGCAAGAGCCTTCCTCCTTCGCCTTCGGGTAAGCGTGTGGTCGCCGTGGGCGGATGCATCGCCCAGCGCGATGGCGAGGGCTTGCTCACCAACGTCGATAACGTCAACGTCATTTTTGGCACCCATTCTATTGCGCACGTTGCCGAGCTTATCGCCGAGGCGTTTTTGGACGGCAAGCGCCATATCCGTACGAATGAGCATGAGGATACCGACGCCATGAGTATGCCGTGGCATCGCGAGACGCAATATCACGCTTGGGTGCCCATCATGACGGGCTGCAACAACTTCTGTACGTACTGCATCGTGCCGTACGTTCGTGGTCGCGAGAAGAGCCGTCCTTTCGAGGAGATTGTCGATGAGGTGACCGGGCTCGTGCGTCAGGGCGTGCGCGAGATTACGCTGCTGGGCCAAAACGTTAACTCCTACGGTCGCGATCTCTTTGGCAAGCCGCGCTTTGCCGATCTGCTGCGCGCCGTGGGCGATACGGGCGTCGAGCGTATCTTCTTTACCTCTTCTCATCCTAAGGATCTGCTGCCTGAGACCATTGATGCTATGGCCGAGACGCCTGCCGTTATGCCGAAGCTTCACCTGGCCGTTCAGTCGGGCTCCACGCGCATTCTTAAAGAGATGAATCGTCGGTACACGCGCGAGGATTATCTGAGCCTGGTCGATCGTATTCGTAACCGTATGCCCGATATTGCACTTTCGACCGACATCATCGTGGGTTTCCCGGGCGAGACCGAGGAAGACTTTGAGCAGACGCTGTCGCTTGCCGAGACGGTGCGCTATGCCCAAGCCTACACGTTTATTTACTCCAAGCGCGCCGGTACCCCGGCAGCTGAGATTTATGATCCCACCCCGCATGAGGTTATCCTTGAGCGCTTTAACCGTCTGGTCAAGGTTATCGAGACGACGGCACACGAGTATAACCAGGGCGAACTTCACACCGTGGTGCCTGCACTTATTGAGGGTACGAGCAAGAAGAACGACGCTGTCCTTCTGGGCAAGAGCCCTAAGAACCAGACGGTGCATGCGCCGATTCCTGCTGGCTATAGCATCGATCAGCTTATCGGCAAGATCGTCGATGTTGATATTGATGTCGCCAAGACGTGGTATCTGTCTGGCTCCGTCGTGGGCGAGCCTCGCTAATGATTTCCCCCGGTGCAAGCCTTTCTGCCGTAGCGATTGTCGGTCCGACGGCGGTCGGCAAAAGCGATGTTGCCGACCGCCTGGCCGCTCGTCTTTCGTCCGAAGTGTTGTCGTGTGACGCGATGCAAATCTATCGCGGCATGGACATCGGTACGGCCAAAATGATGCCTGAGGAGTGCTCGGCACCTCTGCGCCTTATCGATATCGTGGATCCCGGCGTCGCGTATTCTGCTGCGCTCTACCAGTCGGACGCCCGAGCACATGTCGAGCGTTTGCTTGGCGAGCAGCGTCTTCCGGTCTTTTGCGGCGGTACGGGCTTGTATCTCAAGGCCGCTCTCGATGAAATGGATTTTCCTTCGGGAGAACTCGAGGACGAACGCCGCGTGGGCTATCAGGAGCTTGCCGAGCGCATTGGCGAGGAAGCATTGCATGCCCTGCTTGCCGAGCGCGACCCCGAATCAGCTGCCGTGATTCATCCCCATAACGTGCGTCGTGTGATTCGTGCGCTCGAGATGCACGATGATGGCGTGTCATATGCCCAGCAAAAGTCGAAATTCAGTGTTCCGCGTGAGCGTTATCATGCCTTGTGGTTTGGTCTGACGCGTAGTCGTGAAGTGCTCTATGAGCGCATTAACCTGCGTGTCGACCTTATGTTTGAGCAGGGACTGGTTGATGAGGTCCGTGGCCTTATGGACCAGGGCCTGGGCGATGCGCTCACGTCGATGCAGGCAATTGGTTACAAAGAGATTATTGAAGCCTTGCGTGGCGCTATTACCATGGATGAGGCCCGTGAGCTTATCAAGATGCGTTCACGTCGCTATGCCAAGCGCCAGCTTTCCTGGTTTAAGCGTGACGATCGCATCGTGTGGTTCGATATGGATGAGTTTACGATCGATGAGGTCGTTGATGATATTTACCGTCGCATCGAGGCTGCCTAATGGCTCGTTTCCCTTTGGTCCCCACGGCGCCTGAACCTGAGCGCGCCATCTTGGTTGGTGTTGAGTGGCGCGATAACGCGTGGCCGCTCGACCGTTCGCTCGACGAGCTCGAGCGTCTAGCCCACACTGCTGGGGCCCAATGCGTGGCGCGCTTGTCTCAGCGCCTGGTCAAACCCTATCCCAAATCGTTTATCGGCTCCGGCAAGGTCGAGGAGCTGTGCGGCTTGGTGCATCGCATGGATGCGGATGTTGTTATCTTCGACGACGATCTGACGCCCTCACAGCAGTCCTATCTTGAGAAAGCCGTGGGCGAACCGGTCAAGATTATTGACCGTACGGCGTTGATTTTGGATATCTTTGGCCTGCATGCCCAAACGCGTGAGGGCCGCTTACAGGTTCAGCTGGCACAGTTGCAGTATCTGCTGCCTCGTCTGCGAGGTATGTGGAGCCATCTTGCCAAGGAACAGACGCGTGGCGGCATTGGATCGCGTTTTGGCCAGGGCGAAAGCCAGCTCGAGGTCGACCGTCGCCTGATTCGCAATAAGATCGCTGCGCTTCGACTCGAACTGAAACAGGTTGAACAACGTCGTGATGTGCAATCGAAAAGCCGTATTGAATCGCCGGCGTTTCGCGTGGCGTTGGCTGGCTACACCAATGCCGGCAAGTCGACGTTGCTTAATCGTTTGACGGGATCCACGGTACTTTCGCAGGATAAGCTGTTTGCCACGCTCGATCCTACGACGCGCTCGTACCGTTTGCCCGGTGGCCGTGGCATGACGATCACCGATACCGTCGGCTTTATTCAAAAGCTGCCCCATGGCCTGGTCGACGCGTTTAAATCTACGCTTTCCGAGGTGCTCGGCGCCGATTTGATTCTTAAAGTTGTAGACGCTTCCGATGAGGATTACGAGCGTCAGCTTGAGGCGGTTGATCGTGTCCTTGACGAGATCGGTGCCGGTGAGCGCTTGACGCTTACCGTGTTCAATAAAATTGATCTGCTCGATAGCGTCGATCGCTTGAGCTTTCGCCGGCGCTATCCCGAGGCGGTGCTGTTCTCGGCTCAGACGGGTGAGGGTCTTGATGACTTAGTCGACCGCATCGCTCGTGAAGCGGCCGCTACAGACGTGTTGCTCTCGGCCGATATCCCGTATCGAGAGGGCGCGTTAATCACGCTCGTGCACGAACAGGGAACCCTCCTGCACGAGGAATACCTCGAAGACGGCGTTCGTATTGTGGCAAAGCTTCCGGCCCGTATCGCACCACGTCTTGAGCGTTACCGAACGGAATAAATCAGCTCCAGTACACCCAAGATAACCGGCTGATGAAGCAGATAGAACGGCAGCGCATGGCGTCCGAGGCTCGCGAGCGCCGGGATGGGATTCGAATAGGCCCATGCTGGCGCTTTACGGTTTGCTTTTTGTGCCGTGCGGGCGGCAAAGAAGCCTGCGAGGTACATAAATAAGAAGGGTATGAGCGGATAGTAATCACCGGAGACGAAGTCTGGACTTGGGAAACCCAGCCAAGCTAGATAGGGGATAGGGTAGACCGCTTTAGGAATGCTCCAGGTACAGGCAAAGAGTATGAGGCAAATCGATATACCCCATACCGCCGGCAACCTATCGAGAGCCGGGCGAGCGAGTGCAACAATGGCAGTGCTTGCCGCCATGCAGAAAATGATGCCGAAGTTCACCGAGTCATCGACCGAGACGAGCGTCGTTGCGACCCATACAATTAAAGCGGCAACGGCATATTTGGCGGCACGCTTGATGTTGTTGCGCGAGAGAGTGCACATCCAGCCGGCAATAAACAAAAATACCCAACTGATGCTGGCGCGCCAGATGTCTTGGAAGATGGTCTGGGTAAACCAGGGCATCTTCCAACCATATAGGTAGGCAAGGTCGTAGCAGGCATGAAATCCCGCCATCGACAGCATGGTAAACCCGCGAATGGTATCAAAGACCGTGATGCGTTTTTGCATTACGAGAACCGGCGCATCAAGCCGACGACCTTGCCCAGGATTGTGGGATTTGTCGCATAGATAGGCTCCATAGTGTCGTTTTCGGGCTGCAGGCGAACGCGTCCCTGCTCCTTGTAGAACGTTTTGACCGTTGCGGAACCATCGATCATGGCCACGACAATCTCACCATTCATGGCGCTTTTCTGCTCCCGAACGATGATGTAGTCGCCGTTATAGATGCCGACGTTAATCATCGAATTGCCGTGGACCTCGAGGATAAAGGACCCCTGGTCCGTTGCGATCTCGGTTGGGATGGTAAAGGTGTCCTCGATATTCTGCTCGGCAAGGATGGGAATCCCTGCAGCGACACGGCCTACGAGAGGCAGCGATACGGTGCCTCGGGGCGCCGTGGGCTCATCGGACTTTGAGATGGAGACGGAAGATCCGTCCTCGTCAAAGAGCTCGAGAGCGCGAGGCTTGGTGGCATCACGCTTGAGCAGGCCGCGCGCTTCCAGCGCGGAGAGATGCGCATGTACGGTGCTAGGGGAGGAAAGGCCCACGGCCGAAGCCATCTCGCGCACACTGGGCGGATAGCCCTTCTCCTGCTGATATTCCTTGATGAAGTCGTAAATTTGCTGCTGACGCTTGGTAATTTTGCGAGCCATCAGGGATTCCTCTCTACCCATACCAAACAAATGTTCTATTTTTGCTTGACAGGAACAACTGTTCGAAGATAATAATAACCGAACACTCGTTCCCGCGCTAGACTTTTTTGTCCCCGCGGCTTGATAAAACAGTTCTCGTCAAAACAAACGAGAGGAGAACAGAATGAACGCAGCGGATATGGTCCAGGGAAACCTTGCTCTTAAGCTCGAGGCGCCCGCCTCGCCTGCCTTCACGGTCGTGAAGGGTGGACGCTCCTATTTTCAGGCCGTGGCCACTAAACCCGTTCGCACCCAGCGTGCGGCCGCTGCTTCGGCTCCTGTTGCCCTGAAGGCCTCGACGATTGTTGCTGTTGCTGTAGCATTCACCCTGTTCTTTGTGCTCGCCACGTCAGTCTTTTCTGCTCGTCACGCAGCATATGCCGATTCCGTAGCCAACGTTACCTACGAGACGGTTCGTGTGCAGTCCGGCGATTCTCTGTGGTCGCTTGCCCAGGAGCATCCCATCGATGGCCTTTCCACGCAGGAGACTTCCGACATGATTCGTAGTGTCAATCACCTCGATCACGGCTCTCTTGATGCTGGCGCAGTTCTTAAAGTTCCGACTCGTTCGTAAGATTTTGGCTCGGTCGCATGGTACCCTTGTTATCGTTTAAGAGGAGGTACCATGCGCTGTCCCAAATGCGGCAAGGCACATACCCGCGTTGTCGATTCCCGTATGCAGGAATCGAACAACACTATCAAGCGTCGCCGCGAGTGTTGTTCTTGCAATTATCGTTTTACGACGTTCGAGCGCTGCGAAGATCCCATCGAGGTCATCAAATCCGACGGATCAAAGCAGCGGTTTGATCGCAATAAGCTGCTGGTCGGCCTGATGCGCGCCACGATTAAGCGCGATATCGACACGAAAAAGCTCAACGAGATCATCGATGATATCGAGGTGGAGCTGCGTTCGCGCACGCTGACGGCTGTAACGTCTCACGAACTGGGCGATATGGTGCTTAAGCGCTTGGCCAAGATCGATAAGGTGGCTTACATTCGTTTTGCCTCGGTCTATCGCGATTTCAAAGACGTCGACGAGTTTTTGCAAGAGCTCGACAAGCTAAGGTGATTTCATGTCCAACATTACCGTTAACATTAAGCGTCTCGATCCCACGGTCGAGCTTCCCAAATACGCTCATCCCACAGATGCCGGCCTTGACCTCCGCGCCAACGAAGACTGTACCCTCAAGCCCTTTGAGCGTCGCTTGGTCTCCACTGGCTTGGCCATTGCGCTGCCCGATGGTTACGCCGGCTTTGTCCAGCCCCGCAGCGGCCTAGCCATTAAGCAGGGCCTGTCTATAGTCAACACGCCCGGCCTCATCGACGCCCACTATCGAGGCGAGCTTAAGGTCATCCTCATCAACCTGGATCCCACCAACAATATCCAGATCAACAAAGGCGACCGCATCGCCCAACTCGTCATCCAAGAAGTCCCCACGGTCAATCTCGTAGAAGTAGAAGAACTAGACGAAACTGATCGAGGAGCCGGCGGTTTCGGTTCTAGCGGCGTCGCCTAGCTCTTTACTTTGTTGAATGGAGCATCGTAATGTTCGCTCGCCCCTTGGAGGCCCCTATATATCATCCCGTGCTCAAACATTCTCGCTTCGCTGCGAAACTGCGCGCGGGACGATATATAGGGGCCTCCAAGGGGCGAGCTATGCCTACGTGCTCGCAACCAACCATGGTTTCCAATCAAAACCGTTTGCTGTATCTAAAAGCTGTATCCAACTAGTAACCCGATGCGACAAAGAGACAACCCCTTTGCCGCATCGGGTTACTTGGATTACTTGTATTTGAGTTCACCTTCGCTGCTTTACTTGAGTAACCGATATATCTGCTGGAATGTACTTGTAGCTGTGGCGCAGGCCGCCCACACATATCGTTCCACGCGCAGTTTCGCAGCGAGCGAAGCGAAGCGAGAATGTTTGAGCATGGAATGATATGTGTGGGCGGCCTGCGCCACAGCTACAAGTACATTCCAGCAGATATATCGGTTACTCAAGTAAAGCAGCGAAGGTGA
>DBFOPE010000115.1:0-7338 GCA_048429085.1 Collinsella sp. | reverse complement strand
GGCGAAGGATGGCCTGTCGGGTAACCGAAACCCGACGAGATTTGAGAGGAGAGCCGCATGTCGAGCCTCACCGGTAAGTCATTGAACCCTGTTATGAATCGCAGGAGCGTTATCGCGAGCGCAGCAGGTCTGGGGGCGATGTCCATTCTAGCTGGCTGCTCCTCCAACGGCGGCGACAGCGGTTCCGCTTCGAGCGACGCTTCGTTTAAGATCGGCACCATCGGCCCGCTGACCGGCGCCAACGCGTCCTACGGCAAGTCTGTCACCCAGGGCGTCGAGCTTGGCTGCAAGGATTTCTCGACCAAGGAGCTGCCGCTTGCCAGCAAGGCCGAGGACGACCAGGCCGATGGCGAGAAGGCCGTTAACGCCTTCAACACCCTGCTCGACTGGGGCATGCAGGCCCTCGTCGGCCCGACCACCACGGGTGCGTCGGTTGCCGTTGCCGCAGAGTGCGGTAACGACCCCAAGACGTTCATGATCACCCCGTCCGCGTCCTCCGAGGACGTCACCGACGGCAAGGATTGCGTCTTCCAGGTTTGCTTCACCGATCCCAACCAGGGTGTCAACGCTGCCAAGTTCCTGGCGCAGAAGTATGCGGATGAGAAGTTCGTGCTGTTCTATAACTCCGGCGACGCCTATTCATCGGGCATCGCAGATTCCTTTAAGGCCCAGGCCGCTGAGTCCAAGCTCGAGATTGTTGACGAGGAGACCTTTAAGGACGACTCCGCCACGAGCTTTACCAACCAGCTGACCAAGGCCAAGCAGGCAGGCGCTACCATGATTTTTGCGCCGATCTACTACACGCCGGCGTCCGTCCTGCTCAAGAACGCCAAGGACATGGGCTACGACGTCAAGATGATGGGCTGCGACGGCATGGACGGCATCCTGGGCGTTGAGGGCTTCGATACCTCTCTTGCCGAGGGTCTGCTGCTCATGACCCCGTTCTCCGCCGACGACGAGAAGAACGCCGACTTCGTCAACGCTTACAAGGATAAGTACGGCGATACTCCCGATCAGTTTGCCGCCGACGCCTACGACGGCGTGCACGCGGTGGCCGAGGCCGTCAAGGAGGCCGGTCTTGGCGTCGACGCCGATCCGACCGAGGTCGCCGAGAAGCTGTCCAAGGCTATGCTCAAGATTACCGTTGACGGTCTGACTGGCAAGCTCACCTGGAACGATAAGGGCCAGGTCCAGAAGGAGCCCACGGCGTACGTCATCACCGACGGCAAGTACGTACAGGCCTAATAGGCCGCCTTACATAGAGCGGTTTTGATCCCAAGCAGGGGAGGTTTTGGCCTTCCCTGCTTGCTTGGTATCTATAGGGACAGTGTAACGTCCCTGTTTCATACATTAACTGGAAACCTATTCGAAAGGGGGATGTGGAACATGACGGTCTTTATCCAATACCTGGTCAACGGCCTGTCCATGGGCAGCGTCTACGCCATCATCGCGTTGGGCTACACCATGGTCTACGGTATCGCCAAGATGCTCAACTTCGCTCACGGCGATGTCATCATGGTCGGTGCCTATGTCTCGTTCTGCGCCACGTCGTATCTCGGCCTCCCGGGCTGGGCATCTGTAGTTCTCTCTTGTGTGGTCTGCACGGTTCTCGGTGTTCTCATTGAGGGTCTGGCCTATAAGCCGCTGCGCCAAGCAGGCCCGCTGGCCGTTCTGATCACGGCCATCGGCGTGTCTTACTTCCTGCAGAACGCCGCGCAGCTTCTGTGGGGCGCCACGCCCAAGAACTTTACTTCGCTCGTCACCTTCCCGGTGCCGGAGTTCTTGGCCAAGTTTAACGTAAGCGCCGTCTCGCTCGTCACCATCGTCGCCTGCTTGGTTATCATGGCCGGCCTGATGTTCTTTACAGGTAAGACCAAGATGGGCAAGGCCATGCGCGCCGTGTCCGAGGACAAGGCCGCCGCTCAGCTCATGGGCATCAACGTCAACCGCACCATCTCGATGACGTTCGCCATCGGCTCCGCCCTTGCCGCCATCGCCGGCGTGCTCCTGTGCTCCTACTCGCCGGTCCTGCAGCCCACCACGGGCGCCATGCCTGGCATCAAGGCCTTCGACGCTGCCGTTTTCGGCGGCATCGGCTCCATCCCCGGTGCCTTTGTCGGCGGCATTCTCATCGGCATCATCGAGGCGATGGCGCAGGCTTACATTTCCACGAGCCTTGCCAACTCCATCGTCTTTGGTGTTTTGATCATCGTCCTGCTCGTCAAGCCTGCCGGCCTCTTGGGCAAGTACGTCCCCGAGAAGGTGTAGGTGAGCGTTATGAAGTTTCTTAAAGACAAGCAGACGCGTCACGACTTTGTCACGTACGCCATGTGCGTTGTGGCGTTCGCCATCGTGTTCTTTATGCAGTCCAACCACATGATCCCGCGCATGATCGCCGGTCAGCTGGTTCCCATCACGGCCTATATCGTCATGGCCATCTCCCTTAACCTCGTCGTCGGCATCGCGGGCGACTTGTCGCTGGGCCACGCGGGCTTTATGAGCGTCGGTGCCTATACGGGCATCGTCACTGCCGTCGCGCTGGAGAGCACCGTTCCGTCCGATCCGATGCGTCTGATCATCAGCATTGTGGTCGGCGCTATCGCCGCTGCCATCTTGGGCTTCTTGATCGGTATCCCGGTCCTGCGCCTGAGCGGCGACTATCTGGCCATTGTGACCCTGGCTTTTGGCGAGATCATCAAAGAGGTCGTCACCTGCCTCATTGTGGGCGTCGATTCCCGCGGCCTGCATGTGATCTTTAACATCACGGGTAACTCTACGATCGACGACCTGCACCTGCTCGAGGACGGCACCGCCATCATCAAGGGCGCCCAGGGCGCCTCGGGCGTGTCGACGTACTCGACCTTCCTCGCCGGTGCCATCCTGGTCATGGTCGCACTCGTGATCGTGCTCAACCTGGTCCGCAGCCGTACCGGCCGTGCCATTATGGCCGTGCGCGATAACAAGATTGCAGCCGAGTCCGTAGGCATCTCCGTCACGGAGTACCGCATGATCGCCTTCGTGGTTTCCGCTGCCCTCGCCGGTGCTGCCGGAGCTCTCTTCGGCGGTAACTTCTCGCAGCTCTCCGCCACCAAGTTCGACTTCAACACGTCGATCCTCATTCTGGTGTTCGTGGTCCTGGGCGGCCTGGGCAACATGCGCGGTTCCGTCATCGCGGCGGCGTTGCTCACGGTGCTTCCCGAGCTGCTTCGTCAGTTCTCGGACTACCGCATGCTCATCTACGCCATCGTGCTGATCCTGGTCATGATTTTTACCAACAACCCGCAGCTCAAGGCGTTCTTCGGTCGCGTCAAGGACCGCTTTGCTTCCAAGAAGGAGGTGGCAGCCGATGCCCAGTAAATTTGAGTTCAAGAAGGGCAAGATGGTCCCGTATCCTTCTGGCGCCATCGTTCCCGATCGTGACCTTGGCGAGCGCCCTGCACTCGAGTGCATTCACCTGGGCATTGAATTCGGCGGCCTTAAGGCGGTCGACGACTTTAGCCTAACCATCGGCAAGACCGAGATTGCCGGTCTCATCGGCCCCAACGGTGCCGGCAAGACCACGGTCTTCAACCTGCTCACCAAGGTGTACCAGCCTACGCACGGCACCATCCTGCTCGACGGTGAGGACACTTCGGGCAAGTCGGTCTACCAGGTCAACCGCATGGGTATTGCCCGTACGTTCCAGAACATCCGTCTGTTCAACACCATGACGGTGGAGGACAACGTTAAGGTCGGCCTGCACAACCAGGAGCGCTACTCCGGCTTTGAGGGCGTGCTGCGCCTGCCGACGTATTGGAAGCACGAGAAGGCCGCCCACGAGCGCGCCATGGAGCTGCTGTCCATTTTTGACATGGAGCACCTGGCAAATGAACAGGCCGGCTCGCTTCCTTACGGCGCTCAGCGCCGTCTGGAAATCGTCCGCGCGCTTGCCACTAACCCCAAGCTGCTGCTGCTCGACGAGCCTGCCGCCGGCATGAACCCGTCCGAGACCGCAGAGCTCATGGCGAACATCGTCAAGATTCGCGACACCTTCGGCATCGCCATCATGCTTATCGAGCATGATATGTCGCTCGTTATGAACATCTGCGAGGGCATCTGCGTGCTTAACTTTGGCAAGGTTATCGCTAAGGGTACGGCGGAGGAAATCCAGAACAACGACGCCGTTATCGAGGCGTATCTGGGTAAGCAGGATAAGGGGGAGAACTAAATGGCAGAGCCGATGCTTTCCGTCTACAACATCAACGTCTGGTACGGCGCCATCCACGCCATCAAGGACATCTCCTTTAACGTTAACGAGGGCGAGATCGTGGCCTTGATTGGTGCCAACGGTGCCGGCAAGTCCACAACGCTCAAGACCGTCTCGGGCCTGCTGCGCTCCAAGACCGGCTCCATCAAGTTTATGGGCGAGGACATTACCCATACGCCCGCTGATAAGCTGGTTGGTAAGGGCCTGGCTCAGGTTCCCGAGGGTCGTCGCGCCTTTTTGCAGATGACGGTCGAGGAGAACCTGGAGATGGGCGCCTATACACAGCCCAAGTCCACAATTGCTCCGGGCCTGGAGCGCGTCTACGAGCAGTTCCCGCGCCTGAAGGAACGTCGTCGCCAGGTCGCCGGCACCCTTTCAGGTGGCGAGCAGCAGATGCTCGTTATGGGGCGCGCCCTTATGAGTAACCCCAAACTGCTTATGCTCGACGAACCTTCCATGGGTCTGGCACCGATTCTGATCGAACAGATCTTCCAGATTGTCGAGGACCTGCACAAGGCCGGCACCACGGTGCTTCTGGTCGAGCAAAACGCGCAGATGGCGCTTTCCATCGCCACACGCGGTTACGTGCTCGAGACCGGCAAGATCACCATGACCGGCACCGGCCAAGAGCTCCTGCACGACGACAACGTCCGCAAGGCCTATCTGGGCGGTTAATCCATTCAACAAAGGGGGCGCTGACCAACCCGGTCAGCGCCCCCTTTTAAGTTGCGGTGAAATAGGGACTGAATACGGGCTCCAGAGGCCAAATGAGTCCCTATTCCACCGCAACTTCATGGGGATGTGTGACAATGCCCGTCGGAAAACATCTGCTGTCTTTGGGGGTCTATCTATGCTGTACGAGTTTTGTGCCGAGAACTTTGAGCGGGTGCCGGCGGCTATCGATGCCGGTGCAAGGCGTATCGAGCTGTGCGACAACCTTGCCGTTGGTGGCACCACGCCTTCGGCCGGCGTTATCAGCGCTACGACCAACTATGCACACGAGCACGATGCGCGGGTGATGTGCATGATTCGCCCGCGTGGCGGCGACTTTCACTACAACCAGGACGAGTTGCGTATGATGGAGATGGACCTGGGCCTTGCCGTGAGCGCCGGCGTTGACGGCTTGGTCTTTGGCTGCTGCAAGCCCTGCGCTGGCGGATGGGCACTCGACGAGCTTACGTTGGGCGCTCTCGTGATGGCCGCGGGCTGCGCGACCGAGGAATGCAAGCGTGAGCCCATCGACATCACCTTCCACATGGCGTTTGATCAGCTCTCGCCCGAGGCTCAGCTCGATGCCATTGACACACTCGCCGACTGCGGCATCACGCGCATTCTGACGCATGGTGGCGCTGCCGGTACGCCGATCGAGGACAACTTCGAAAACCTGGCCCGCTTGATCGAGTATGCGGGCGACCGCTTGACCATCCTTCCCGGCGGCGGCATTTCCACGGTCAACCGCGATACCGTGGCGGCGGCACTGGGCGTCTCCGAGCTCCATGGCACCAAGATTGTGCCGCTGGAGGTATAACCCGTGACGCTGGTATTTGACGTTCAGCAGGCGAACGGTAAGCCCGACGACAACCGTCGTCCCGGCACCGCGTGCCCCTTTTGCGATACAGAAGGGCTCACCGACATCATTCGCCGTGATGGCGATTGCATCTGGCTCGAGAATAAGTTCAAGACATTGCGGGCCACACGTCAGACCGTATTGATCGAGTCTGCCAATCACGACGCCGACCTGGTGACCTATGAACCGGATGAGCTGCATCATGTGATGCGGTTTGCCCTGGGCTGTTGGCAGCAGATGATCGATTCCCAACAGTACTGCAGTGTGCTCATGTACAAGAACAAAGGCCCGCTTTCGGGCGGCAGCCTCGTCCATCCACACATGCAGATTGTGGGCTTGGAACAGGAGGACGGCTATGCGGCGCTGGCCTCAGCCAACTTTGAAGGCATCAGTGTCTGGCAACAGGGGAGAATCTCGGTCGACATCTCAACCGAACCGATCATGGGGTTCTTTGAGATCAACGTTTCAGCCCCGCAGGGGATCGCTGCCAGCGATGACACGAGAGACCAAGCCGAGGCGGATCTCTTCGCCGATGCGATCCAGGTAGCTCTGCGCTATATCCTGAACGAGCACCACGGTGGTCGCGCAGAGTCGTACAACCTGTTCTTCTATCACCTGGGCGGTCGGACCATTGCCAAGGCGCTGCCACGTTGGGTGGTTTCGCCCTACTTTGTCGGCTATCGTTTGGCCCAGGTCAATGCTGAGACAACGCTCGATATCGATGCTGAGCGCCTGCGTGCGCATCTGGAAACGCTCGTATAGCAAGACTAACACCCGCGTAATGCGGACAGTCTAGCGTGCCATGGCGTCGCGGCCGGCTTCGACGCGCTTGCGCTGGGCGGCGCGCTCCTCGCCGGTCAGACGCTCAAAGAGATGCCCGACAAGCGAGGCGAGTACCTGCTGAAACAGCGTTCCGCACATGACGGGAAACACGACTTCGCCCGGAAAGTACTGCGTGGCGATGACGGCGCCCGAAGAGATGTTACGCATGCCGCAGGTAAAGCACATGGTGGTCGTCTCGCTATATGGCAGATGCAGCGTATGGGCGACCAGAAAACCGACGACAAAGCCACTGATGGCGAAGACCAAAATAAAGAGGGCGACTTCCAAGCGCACCGCGTTCATGTGCAGCACGTACTCGCTCATGGCGGTGGAGTTGGAGGCGATAACGCCCATCATCATGAATTTGCAGGCGGGCGAGAGCACGGGGGAGAGTTTTTCGTGCCCCCATCCGCGCGTGAGCTCGTTGATCACGATGCCGAGCACGGCGGGGATGGCGATCATAAAGGCCATGTCTTGCATCATGCTCGGCACATCGATCGAGACGGTGGCGCCCAGCAGGAGCTTGAGCGTGAGCGGAATCGTCACAGGGGAGATAACCGAGGACGTCAGGATGATGGTGAGCGCGAGCGGGCCGTTGCCGCCGAACATGCTAATCCACATAAAGGCAGTGACCGCCACGGGTACGCTGTACTCGAGCACGATGCCGCAGACAAGGTTGGGATTGGAGCCAAAGAACAGCGAT
>DBFOPE010000114.1:0-3417 GCA_048429085.1 Collinsella sp. | reverse complement strand
TCATAGGTAACTCTCCCGGGAGGCCGGGACATATCATCCCGTCCTCAAACATTCTCGGCCTTCGGCCTGCGAAACTGCGGGCGGGACGATATGTCCCGGCCTCATGCAAAGGGTAACTCAATGAACGAAGCGAACATCGAGCATAGGGTTCGAGGTCCAATAAAAACTGGGTTGCAGCTCAACCGCCATCGCAAGCAAAACGTTGTTGCAAGTCAACTCATTTCCGCTAAGAACTTCGAGAAGTGAGCAGACCGCATGCTGCATCTCAACTACGTCAACTTGGCTGAACCGAGAGGGCCGCTTGGGCTTTTGCTCGATATGAGTTCCGCACGCAAAGAAGGCCACTTAATGTGGTCTTCGTCTTGCGCAGGACTGTCCGAAATAGCGAGCAAATGCCCAAGCGGCCCTCTCGGTTCAGCCCCGGAGCGGTATTAGAGATGCAGCACGCGGTCGCGGATCTCCTCGGTTCGACCCTGGTTCCAGAATTGAGTACCGATGTAGCCGCACGTACGACGGGCGACATTCATCTTCTCCTGATCGCGGTTGCCGCAGTTGGGGCACTCCCACACCAGCTTGCCGTCATCCTCGACAATCTTGATCTCGCCATCGTAGCCGCACACCTGGCAGTAATCGCTCTTGGTGTTGAGCTCGGCATACATGATGTTGTCGTAGATGTACTGCATCACGCGAATGACAGCCTTAAGGTTGTCCTGCATGTTAGGAACCTCGACGTAGGAGATGGCACCGCCCGGCGAAAGCTGCTGGAACATGCCCTCAAACTTGAGCTTATCGAAAGCATCAATCTCCTCGGACACATGGACGTGGTAGCTGTTGGTAATGTAGCCCTTGTCCGTCACACCCGGAATAATGCCAAAACGACGCTGCAGGCACTTGGCGAACTTGTAGGTCGTCGACTCAAGCGGGGTGCCGTACAGTGAGAAGTCGATATCGCTTTCGGCCTTCCACTCGGCGCATTTGTCGTTCATGTGCTGCATGACGGCCATGGCAAACGGCGTGCCTTCCTTCTCGGTGTGGCTGTGGCCCGTCATGTACTTGACGCACTCATACAGACCGGCATACCCCAGGCTAATGGTGGAATAACCGCCCACGAGCAGTTTGTCGATCGTCTCGCCCTTCTTAAGGCGCGCCAGGGCGCCGTACTGCCACAGAATCGGTGCGGCATCCGAAAGCGTGCCCATCAGGCGCTCATGACGGCACAGCAGGGCACGATGGCACAGCTCAAGGCGCTCGTCGAAGATCTTCCAGAACTTGTCCATGTCCTGATGCGAGCTCAGTGCGACATCGGGCAGGTTGATGGTCACAACACCCTGGTTAAAGCGGCCATAGTACTTAGGTTTGGTCGGGTCATAGTTCAGCGCGTTGGCAACATTGTTAAAGCCGTTGCCCGAACGGTCGGGCGTCAGGAAGCTGCGGCAACCCATGCAGGTGTAGCAATCGCCATTGCCGGCGGTCTCACCCTTAGACAGCTTGAGCTCACGCATCTTCTTCTCAGAGATGTAGTCGGGCACCATGCGCTTGGCGGTGCACTTGGCAGCCAGCTGGGTCAGGTAGAAGTACGGGGAATTCTCGTGAACGTTATCGTCCTCGAGCACGTAGATAAGCTTGGGGAATGCCGGGGTAATCCACACGCCGGCCTCGTTCTTAACGCCCTCGTAGCGCTGGCGAAGCGTCTCCTCCACGATCATGGCAAGGTCGTGCTTCTCCTGAGGCGTACGGGCCTCGTTGAGATACATAAAGACCGTCACGAACGGCGCCTGGCCATTCGTGGTCATAAGGGTCACGACCTGATACTGAATCGTCTGGACGCCGCGACGGATCTCGTCACGCAGACGGTCCTCAACGACCTCACGGACCTTCTCGGCAGACGCAGAGACGCCAAGCTCCTCGAGCTCGCGGGCAACCTCGCCGCGAATCTTCTGACGGCTCACCTCGACAAACGGAGCCAGGTGGGTCAGCGAAATCGACTGACCGCCATACTGGGAAGAGGCGACCTGGGCGATAATCTGCGTCGCGATATTGCAAGCAGTCGAGAAGCTGTGCGGCTTCTCGATCAGCGTGCCCGAGATAACGGTGCCGTTCTGGAGCATATCCTCCAGGTTCACCAGGTCACAGTTATGCATGTGCTGGGCGAAGTAGTCCGAATCGTGGAAGTGAATCAGGCCCTCGTTGTGGGCATCCACGATCTCCTGGGGCAGCAGCACACGCTGCGTCAGGTCCTTGGAAATCTCGCCGGCCATGTAGTCGCGCTGAACGGAGTTGACGGTCGGGTTCTTGTTGGAGTTCTCCTGCTTGACCTCTTCGTTATTGCACTCAATCAGCGACAGGATCTTGTCATCGGTCGTGTTCTTTTGGCGCTTCAGGCTCTGAACATAGCGGTAGATGATGTAGTGGCGAGCGACCTCGTAGCAGTCGAGACGCATAATCTCGTCCTCGACCAGATCCTGGATCTCCTCGACCGATACGGTGTGGCCGGCCTTCTCACATGCCTCGGCGACGTTTTGTGCCGCATAGATCACCTGGCGGTCGGTAAGGCGAGAGCCTTCCTCGACCTCCAAGTTTGCGGCGCGGATCGCATTGACGATCTTATCGATGTCAAAGGTAACCTCGGTGCCGCTGCGCTTGATGATCTTCATCCTCTTGCCTCTTTCGCATCGTAGCCTCATTGCGCTTCAGGGCCAAACGATGCCCGGCAGGGCTTGCCCCTGTCTTGCGGCGCCGTCGCGCAATCTGTGTTCTCGATAACCATAGGCCCTCATGCGGACAATCCTCGCAGCCATTCAAGGGGCCCAAAGATCTATCCAAATGGGGCGAATAAGGTTCTCGTTCTCTGTCCGCCATCTATCATACGACAAAGAGGCATCTATATCCTGTATTCTTTTTTTAGGTCAAACACAACATATAGTGTTTCAGCAGGTCAAAGCAATTGGTCAATTTGCAGACGCATTATAAATGAAAGCCTCTTGGCAGACTGCTAAAACGTTATCAACCCAACTACCTGCACAGCAGTTTTGAAACCCCCTCAACCGTGCCGCCGCCAAATAGCACCAAAACCAAGCCGCTCACGCCAAAAGAATCCAAAAGATTATGCTTGACCAACATGTTGCGGTCATGATGGGCCAGGACACATGCAATCTGCCGGCACCCCTACGGGATGCGAAGACCATCGCGTAGGGACCTTGGATCAATATTTGATGACTTATTTGGCGGCGCGCTTGGTGGCAAAAAACAAAACAGCCCAGAGGACATAGCCTCTGAGCTGCGAACATTTGGTGGGCGTTAGAAGATTTGAACTTCTGACCTCTTCCGTGTCAGGGAAGCGCTCTCCCCCTGAGCTAAACGCCCAAATGGAGCGGACAACGGGGCTCGAACCCGCGACCCCAACCTTGGCAAGGTTGT
>DBFOPE010000113.1:0-20619 GCA_048429085.1 Collinsella sp. | reverse complement strand
GTCTGAGACCATTAACGGCAGCCTGAGCGTCTCGAACGACGTTATTGCCGATATTGCCGGTTATGCCGCGATGACGTGCTATGGCGTCGTCGGTATGGCCGAGCAGCTCCAGGGCGCCGAGAGCGTGCGCCTGCTTGCCGGCCAGCGCCTCCGCAAGGGCGTGCTTGTCTCCGCCGACGAGAACGGCCTTACGGTCGATCTTCACGTCGTGCTCGAGAACGGCGTCAACATGAAGTCCGTCTGCCATAATCTTTCGAGCTCCGTTGCCTTTACCCTGCAGGAGATCGCCCAGATCGATCCCGCCAGCCTTAAGATCGGCATCCACATCGACGCGCTCAAGAGCCGTCTGAACTAGCGTCCGAAAACGGAGATTCAAATACCCATGATTGCAAAGACCATTCGCACCTGTTTTCCGATCGCTGCGGCTGCCGTTTCCGACAAGGCCGAGGAGATCAACAAGCTCAATGTCTTCCCCGTACCCGACGGCGACACCGGCACCAACATGTCGCTTACGCTCGCTTCGGTGACTAAGGAGCTTTCCGCCCTTCCCGCCGATGCCGACATGGAGGCCATCGCCGGCGCCATCACCCATGGCTCCCTGATGGGTGCCCGCGGCAACTCCGGCGTCATCACCTCGCAGATCCTGCGCGGTGTTGCCGAGGGTCTCGTCTCTGTCGATGAGCCCATCATGTCCGCCAACATCGCCTATGCGTTCCGTCGCGCCGTCAAGGTTGCTTTCCAGGCCGTCCGCAAGCCCATCGAGGGCACGATCCTCACGGTGCTGCGCGATGTCTCGACCAAGGCCGACGAGTGCGAAAAGAAGAAGTTCTCGGCCGAGGACGCGCTCGATGCCATCGTCGTCGAGGCCTACCAGTCCGTCGCCCGTACGCCTGACCTGCTTCCCGTTCTGAAGGAGAACGGCGTGGTCGACTCCGGCGCCTTTGGCTTTGCCATCTTCCTTGAGAACTTTGTCGCCGCCGCGCTTGGCCGCAGCACCGTTGTCGAGGATTTTTCCGCCACGTTTGATTCCGCTGGCTCTGCCCGTGACGCGGCCCTCGGTCGCGTTGAGATCGAGGCTAACGACGACTGGGAGGGCTCGGAGTTCCGCTACTGCAACGAGTTCCTCTTTAAGGCCGACGCTCCCTTTGATGAGGATGAGTGCCTTAAGTTCCTGGGTTCCATGGGCGACTGCGAGCTGCTCGTGGGTGCCTACCCCGACTACAAGATTCACGTGCACTCCAACACCCCCAACCTGGTGCTCGAGCACATGCTGCAGCTCGGTCAGATCTACGAGGTCTTTATCCACAACATGGAGATGGAGGCCCATGACCGTACTGCCAAGATTCACGAGGACCAGGAGAAGGCTGCCGAGCCCGCCAAGGCGTTGGGCTTTGTCGCCGTTGCCGCCGGTTCGGGTGAGGCCGACATCCTTAAGTCCCTTGGCGTTGACGTGATCGTCTCGGGTGGCCAGACCATGAACCCCTCGACCGCCGACCTGCTGGGCGCCGTCGACCAGGTCAACGCGACCTCGGTCATCATCCTGCCCAATAACGGCAACATCCGCATGGCTGCCGAGGCCGCAGCTTCTGCCTGCACCGACAAGAAGGTCGCCGTCGTTCCCACCAAGACCGTCCCGCAGGCCTTCTCCGCGTTGTTTGCGGTCCTGCCCGAATCCGAGCTCGAGGACGCCGTTGCCGCTATGGTCGACGCCATCAGCGAAGTTCGCGATGGCGAGGTTACCCGTGCCGTGCGCGATTCCAGTGCCTCTGACGGCTCTCCGATTCACTCCGGTGACGTCATGGGTATCATTGCCGGTTCCATCGACGTGGTCGGCTCCGATGTTAAGCAGGTCACGCTCGACTGCATCAACCGCATGCAGGAGGAAGAGGAGGGCGATGCGCTGACGATTCTGGCCGGCGAGGAGCTGTCCGATGAGGCCTTCCAGGAGATCGTCGACGCCATCGAGGAGGCTCAGCCCGACTTGGAGATCGACGCTCATCGTGGCGAGCAGCCGCTCTATCCCGTGATCTTCTCGATCGAGTAGGCATCTGCCCATGTCCGAGCTGTGCTCCGTGCCGCGCGTCTCGGAGCGCTTTGCCCAGAGCAATGCGCTCGACGAGGATATCGCGCGACTCAAATATGTTTCGGGTAAACGTGAGGAGGCCCTTCGCCGTCTGGGAATTCGGACGGTGGGGGACCTCCTTCTCCATATCCCTCACCGATATCTCGACTTTACGCGCTCCTGGTCCATTGAGATGGCGCCCATCGGTACCGTGTGCACGATTGTCGCCACGGTCGATCGTATCGTTCAAAAGCAGCCCCGTCCGCGTATGCAGGTGACCGAGGTCTCGCTGGTGGACGAGACGGGGGTGCTGCAAGTCGCCTTTTTCCGTCAGCCCTGGATTGCCCAGCAATTTAAGCAGGGCGACCGCCTGGCCGTGATGGGTAAGGTCGAGTTTGCCTACGGCTTTAAGCAGATGGCCTCTCCGCATTTCGAAAAGCTCGAGGAAGGACGTGCCGCGGGCACCATTCTGCCGGTCCATTACGTGAGCGATGGCGTGAGCCAGGCGTGGATGCGCCGCATCGTTAGCGGCGCACTCGAGGTCGTCGGCAATCCCTTCGACCCGATTCCCGCACGCTTGCGCGTCAAGCGCCGCCTGATGAGCAATGCCCGTGCGCTGCGCTCAATTCATTTTCCATCGAGTATGGCCGAGCGCGATATCGCGCGCGCACGGCTTGCCTACGAGGAGTGCCTCTACCTTCAGCTGGCGCTGCGCCTGCGCAACGACGGCGGCTTGGTCGAAGTCGCTCCCTACGCCCACGCCGCGGGTGAGCACCTGGCGGCGCTCAGGGAAGCCCTGCCGTTTTCGCTGAGCGACGAGCAGGAGGCCGCGTTCCAAGACATCCTGCACGACATGTGCGATGGCGGGCGCGTGATGAACCGCCTGCTACTGGGCGACGTCGGTACCGGCAAGACGGCCGTCGCCGCCTGCGCGCTGGCTGTCGCGGCCGATTCGGGCACTCAGTCCTGCGTTATGGCGCCTACGGGCGTGCTGGCGCGCCAATATGCCGATAAGACCGGCCCCTTGCTCTCCCAGGCTGGCATGTCTTGGGCGCTCCTGACGAGTGCCACGCCGGCGGCCGGGCGCGAGCAGATCCATGCGCAGCTGGAATCGGGCGAGCTCGACGTCCTCTTTGGAACCCACGCGGTCCTTTCGGACAACGTGGCGTTTAAGCATCTGTCGCTTGTCGTCATCGACGAGCAGCACCGCTTTGGTGTGGGCCAGCGCAATGCTCTGCGTGCCAAGGGCCCGGGTGCCGACCTTCTCGTTATGACGGCCACGCCCATCCCGCGCACGTTGGCGCTCTCGGTCTACGGCGACCTTGACACGAGCATCATTCGCCATCGACCTGTTCCGGGTGCGGGCGTTACGACGCGCGTGCTCACCGAGTCGAGCCGCGACCTGGCCTACGGCGCCATCCGCGATGCCCACGCAAGGGGCCAGCAGGCCTACGTGATTTGCCCGCTCGTGGAGCCGAGCGACTCGGCCGATGAGCTTGAGGATGTTCCTGGTATCGCTCGTGACGACGAGGGCCGTGTGACCGTGCCCGTGCCGCTGCACGATACGGCAACCGAGCTCGACCGACTGCGTCTGGCGCTGCCGGGACTTACCATCGAGCGCCTTCACGGCCGCATGCCGGCGGGGGAGAAGGACCGCGTGATCGACGCCTTCAAGCGCGGCGAGATCGACGTGCTCGTCTCGACCACGGTGGTCGAGGTGGGCGTCGACGTGCCCAACGCCACCGTCATGGTTATCGAGAACGGCGAGCGCTTTGGCTTGGCGGCCCTGCACCAGCTGCGCGGTCGCGTGGGTCGCGGCAGCGTTTCGGGCACCTGCCTGGTCATGACGCACTCCAAGGGCAACGGCGGCGCGTCGGCGGCACGAGACCGCCTCCAGTCGCTCGAAAAGACCTCGGACGGTTTTACGCTCGCCCAGATGGACCTGCGCCTGCGCCACGAGGGCGAGATTCTTGGCTACCGTCAGCATGGCGGCGTGACCCTGCGCTTTGTGGACCTAGACGCCGACGAGGATCTTATCGAATGGGCCCATTTGGACGCGGTCGAGCTCTTGCGGTATGCTTGCAACCTTGACTCCGTGGCGACGCGTCCCTTGCGCGATGCGGTCGCCACGCGCTATCGACATATCTTTAAGGAGGTCAGCGGAGGATGAGAATCATCGGCGGTGAATGGCGCGGCCGCAAGATCGAGGAGCCGCGCGGGCGCGATGTCACCCGTCCCACGACCGATCGCGTGCGCGAGGCGTGCGCGTCGATGGTCATGTCGGCGTTCGACTTTGACCTGGACGAGGTGCGCGTGCTGGATGCCTTTGGCGGCTCCGGCGCCCTGGGTATCGAGATGCTCTCGCGCGGCGCCCGCTCGCTCACCACGTTCGAGATCGATCGCAATGCCGCCCGTCTGATCACTAAGAATATCGAGTCGCTGTGCCGCGACCGCTCGCGTTGGCGTGTCGTTACCGGCGATGTGCTGGCGAGCGCCTCGCGCGGCCGTGTGCCGGGTGGTCCCTTTGACCTGATCTTGCTCGACCCGCCCTATGCCTTTGGCGCCGAGCCGGTCGAGGAGCTGCTGCAAAATCTTTCCCAGCAGGGACTGCTGGCGCCCGGGGCCTTTGCCCTGTTTGAGCATGCCGCAGCCGATGCAGGTGCTCATCCGGCTTGTTTTAAGACCGTGCGAGAGAAGCGCTACGGCATTACCTCGGTTGACTTGCTGCGCTGGGTGGCCGAGGACGAGAACGATCATGCTGACGAGAACGAAAATGACGAGGATGCGCCTTCGGAGGACACCCATGAATGACACCATCAACCGCGTGATCGTCCCGGGCACCTTCGATCCCATCACCTTTGGCCATATCGACGTGATCCGCCGAGCTCGCCGCATCTTTCCCAGCGTGATCGTCGCCGTGGCCGAATCGCAGGGTAAAAACGGCGTGGGTACCACCTTTATGCTCGACGAGCGCGTGGCACTGGCCCGCGAGGCCCTCGGTGATTTGGACGGCGTCGAGGTACTGCCCTTCACCGGCCTGCTGGTCGACTTTGCACGTGAACAGAGGGCGGGTGCCGTCGTTAAGGGTCTGCGCGCCATGACCGACTTTGAGTATGAGCTGCAGCAGGCCGACCTCAACTATCGCCTGGATAGCGAGTTGGAGTCCATCTTTGTCATGAGTGCTCCGCAGTACGGCTATATCTCGAGTTCGGTGGTGCGCCAGATCGCGTCGCTTGGCAGCGACGTGTCGACGTTTGTGCCGCCCAACGTGGTCGAAGCGCTCAAACATCGCTTTTCGTGACGTTTTTTATTGCCTGGTGGCATGTGGTAAACTAACACGATGATATGTTACCTATGAAAGGAGACCGGATGCCGGGCGAGAATTTTCCTGGCGACAGGATCGTGAGTCTTGTCGACGAGCTCGAGGGGCTCATCGAAGAGGCTAAGACGCCGTTCGGCAAGAACGCCCAGATGAAGGTTATCGACGCCGACGTCTTCTTTAACATCCTCGATGAGATCCGCATGAGCTATCCCGAGGAGTGGCAGAAGTCCCGCCGTATCCTCAAAGAGCGCGAGGAGCTTATGGCCTCCGCCGCCGCTCAGGCCGATTCCATCATTGCCGATGCTCAGCAGCAGGCGCTCACCATTGCCGGTGAGCAGGAAATTGTCCGCTTGGCACAGCAGCAGGCCGACGACATCCGCGACCGTGCCCAGCAGTACGAGCGCGAGACGCGTTATGCCGCCGAGGATTACGCCGAGCAGGTCTTTACGCACCTCGAGGAGAACCTTAAGAGTCTGACCGGCACCGTCACTCGTTGCCGTCAGCAGCTCAACGAGGGCGCCGCCCAGCAGAACGGTCAGTGGTAATGGCTGAGTTCCCGAGCGTAACCGTCGATCTTTCCGAGCAGCTCGAGTTTCCCGGAGACTCTTATCCGCTGACCGGCAAGGTCGATGTCGCCACCTACACGGTGGGCGAGAAGGAGTACCAGCTGCAGGACGGCATTTCCTACGACGTGGTCTTTACCAACGCCGGTACCGGTGTTCTGCTTTCGGGCATGGTCCGCGCTCACGCCACCGGCGAGTGCGATCGCTGCCTGGAGCCCGCATCGTTTGATATCGCAGGCGAGATCGAGGAGTTCTACCTCTTTAACGAGCCCGAGGACCCCGAGGCCTACGAAGACGGCTACGAGTTGCTGGGCGAGGATCGCATTGTCGATCTGGGCGAGCCCATCAACGACGCGGTCGTCATGGACACGCCGTTCGTTGTCCTGTGCAAGCCCGATTGCCGCGGCCTTTGCCCCACCTGCGGCATCAATCTCAACGTCGAGCAATGCGATTGCGCCGCCAAGGCGGAGGCCGAATGGGCCGCTGCCACGGAAAATCCATTTGCAGCATTGAAGAATCTCAAGCTTGACGAGTAAAACTGTGGTAGTATCGCTACTTGCGCGTAATCGCCACACTGGATAGTTCATAAGGAAGGTCACTATGCCCGTACCTAAACAAAAGCAGGGTCGTATCCGCACCCATACCCGTCGTTCCGCCAACATGAAGATCTCGGCTGCGGCTCAGTCCACGTGCCCCCGTTGCGGCGCTGTTAAGCTCCCGCACCACGTGTGCCCCAGCTGCGGTTTCTACAAGGACCGCGAGGTTATCGTTACCGAGTAACTGTATACTCTGGATACGATGCCGTTCCAACTGGAACCACAATGGCCGGCTCAATGAGTCGGCCATTTTTGTATAAGGAGCATATGAAATGAGTAACGTTCGCGTTTGTGTAGACGTTGTGGGCGGAGACGAGAGGCCCCAGGTTGTCCTCGACGGTATCGAGGCTGCGCTCGAGGCAGATTCCGAGATCGAGATTTTGGCCGTCGGTCCCGCCGAAATCGTCAACCCCTTTGCCGCAGCGCATGCCCGCGTGGAGGCTCTGGAGGCCCCCGATGTCATCAGCATGGAGGACGATCCCATCCGCGCCGTGATGACTAAGCGCAAGTCCTCGATCGTGCTTGCATGCCGTGCCATTAAGAAGGGCAATGCGGACGCGTTTTTCTCGGCCGGCTCGACCGGTGCCATGACCGCTGCCGCCACGGCCTACGTCACGCCGTTTCGGTATTTGGCAGAGGGCAAGAAGCAGCCGGTCCGTCCGTGCTTGACCAACGCACTGCCCAATCGTGCCTGCGGCCTGACGGTGCTGTGCGATATGGGCGCCAATCCCGATGTCACGGTGGACGATATGGTGCGCTTCGCCCAGATGGGTGCTGCCTATGCCCGCGTGGTTTTGGGCATCGAGCATCCTCGCGTGGGCCTGCTTGCCAACGGCACCGAGGACGAGAAGGGCTCCAACTTTACCAAGTCGTGCTTCCCGGCCATGAAGGCCGCTGTTCCCGGCTTTGTGGGCAACTGCGAGGGCACCGATCTTACGTCGGGCAATTTTGACGTCGTGGTCGCCGACGGCATGTCGGGCAACATTGCGCTCAAGGCCACCGAGGGCGCTGCCAAGTTTTTGCTTCAGGAGCTCAAAGGCGCCTTTATGTCCTCGCTCGGCACCAAGATCGCCGCACTGCTCATCAAAAAGCAGATGCGCGAGATTAAGGCCAAGCTTTCGGGCGACGCCAAAGGCGGCGCGATCCTGCTGGGCCTGCGCGGCGTCGTGTTGATCGGCCACGGTGCCACGTCGGTCGAGGCCGTCAAGAACGGTACGCTTGCCGCGGCCCAGGCCGTACGTGCCGGTCTTGTCCAGGACGTTGCCAATTCCATGGACGGTATCGTTTTATAAGAGCCCCGTTACGTGGCTCAACCTGTACCGTGTGGGGTAGAATCGGAGCCGTATTGCAATGCGGCCCCGATTGCCGTGTTGCGTTGTGTTCCATGACATACGAGAGGAAGCGCTATGGACCGCTCCGAAATCTTCGATAAGATCGCCGAAATCGCCGCTGACGTGCTGGGCGTCGATGTCGCCGACATTAGCGACGAGACCACTTTTGACGATCTCGATGCCGATTCGCTCGAGCGTCTGCAGCTGGTGACGGCCATCGAGGACGAGTTCGACCTCGAGATCGATGACGAGACCCTGCTGTCGCTCAACTCCGTCGCCGACGCCGTCGACGCGATCGAAAACGCCAAGGAGGCCTAAGTCTTGGCTTTGTCTGAACGACTCACGCGTGCCCAGGAGATTCTGGGCCATGAGTTCAATAACAAGGTGCTGCTGCGCGCGGCGCTCACGCATCCCTCGGCCGTCGAGGGCCTGCCGGTCTCTGCCAGCTATGAGCGCCTTGAATTTTTGGGCGATTCCATTTTGGGCGCCGTGGTGGCCCGTTCGCTCTTTGAGTCCTATCCCGAGTTTGACGAGGGCAAGCTCACACGCCTGAAGGTGTCCCTTGTCTCGGGCGCCACGCTGTCCGAGGTGTCGCACGAGCTGGGTATCGACGACATCATCATCTTTGGCGCCTCCGAGACCGGTACCGGCGCCCGTGGCCTGCACTCGGCGCTTGAGAACGTTTACGAGTCGCTCGTGGGCGCGCTGTACCTGGATGCCGGTTGGGATGCGGCGGCGGAGTTCATCCACCGTACGCTTAAGCCGCACCTGGCCACCGAGCGTGCCGAGCACCCCGCGAACCCCAAGTCGTTCTTGCAGGAGTGCGTGCAGGCAGACGGCCACGAGCCTCCCGCGTATAAGCTGGTCGGCTCCGAGGGCCCCGCACATGCGCCCACCTTTACCGCTGTGGTGCTCATCGACGGTATTCGCCAGGGCCGCGGCACCGGCTCCTCCAAGAAGGAGGCCGAGGGGGCCGCTGCACTCGAGGCGCTCGACCGCATGGGCTACACCACCAACGGCGTGATTCTTAACAAGAAGCCTGTTTAAGCGAGGAACCGTGTATCTCAAGTCCCTCACGCTCAAAGGGTTCAAGTCGTTTGCCGACCGCGCCCATATGTCATTTGAGCCGGGCCTGACCGTCATCGTCGGTCCCAACGGCTCGGGAAAATCGAACATCTCCGACTCGATTCTGTGGGTCCTGGGCGAGCAGAGTGCCAAGCAGCTGCGCGGCCAGGCCATGGAGGATGTCATCTTCTCGGGCTCGTCGGCGCGCAAGCCGGTGGGTGTCGCCGAGGTCACGCTGGTGCTCGATAACTCGGACCATATGCTGCCCGTCGACTTTGACGAGGTCGCCATCACCCGTCGTATGTATCGCTCGGGCGAAAGCGAGTACCTCATCAACTCGAGCCCGTGCCGCCTGATGGACATTCAGGACATCCTGCACGATTCGGGCCTGGGCAAGGATACGCATTCCATCATCAGCCAGGGCAAGCTCGACGCCATTTTGCAGAGCCGCCCCGAGGAGCGCCGCGCCCTGATCGAGGAGGCTGCCGGCATCTCCAAGCACAAGCGCCGAAAGGAGCGTGCGCTCAAAAAGATTAAATCGATGGACGAGCACCTGACCCGTGCCCGCGACATCAATAAGGAGATCGCCCGCCAGCTGCGGCCGCTGGAGCGTCAGGTCGATCGCGCGCGCAAGTACAAAGAGCTGTCCTCGCGTGCGAACGAGCTTACGCAGATGCTGGCCGTCGACGAGCTTCGTTCGCTGCAGTCGCAGTGGAACGACCTGGAGAGCCGCTCCAAGGAGGGCACTGCCGAGCTTGAGCTTGCGCAATACCGCTTGGGCGAAAAAGAGCGCGAGCTCGAGAAGCTCCAAGTCATGCTCGAGGAAAAGGGCCTGTTTGTGGGTGATCTGGGCGAGCAGCGCCGTCATATGCAAGACGTGGTCGGCCGCATCAACTCCGACATGCGCCTACTCGAGGAAAAGGGCCACAACATGGTGTCGCGCCTGTCCGACATGCGCGGCCAGATCTCGAGCTCCGAGCATCAGCGTCGTCGCGTGGTCGAGGAGCTCGAGGATGCGCGTGCCCAGCTTGAGGAAGTGACCGGTGCGCACATGCAGGCCCAGGACGACGTTGACGCCGCCGGTCCTGCCGCCGCCCAGCTCCACGAGCGTCGCGTGGCGCTCGACAATCAGATTTCGCAGCTCACGCGCGAGCAGCGCGATGTGCAGCGTGTGGCCGATAACGCCGCGCTCGAGCTCGCCAAGGTGAAGGACTCGCTGAGCAATGCTGAGGTCGAGGACAACATGTACGCCTCGCGCCTGGAGCAGATCGATGAGCAGCTCGAGGAGGTCACGGCCTCGCTCGAGAGCCGTCGCGACCGCGCTGAGGAACTTGACGGTGCGCTCGATCAGGCCCGCCAGGTCCAGATTGATGCTCGCGAGGCCACCGAGGTCGCCCGTGCGGCGTTGAAGGACCTGCGTAATCGCGAGAGTGTGGCGCGCAACAAGCTGTCCGAGGTGCGCTCGGAGCTTGCCAGCCAAAAAAAGCTCGATGCCCGCATGGCTGACAGCTCGCCGCTGGTGAGCCGTCTGATGGGCGCGCTGGGCGATGATGTCTCGGGTCGTCTGGGCGATGTACTCGAGGCTCCTCGTGAGCTCGAGGGCCTGGTTGAGCAGCTGCTTGCCGGCGATATCGATGCCCTGCTGTTTGATGACGCCGCCACGCTTGAGCGTGCCGGTCGTGCGGCTCTGGACCAAAAGAAGGCCTCGGGCGAGGCACTGCTGGTGGCGAGCAGTGTGAGCAGCTCTGCTGCTGCTAAGGGTGCTGCCGGTTCTCGTCTGGTCGATCGCCTGTCCGTGCGCGCCGGGTATGGCCCGGTTGTCGAGGCCCTGCTCGGCGGCTATTACCTGGTCGATGACTTGGCTGCCGCGCTGACGGCACCAGTCGTTGACGGCGTGACCTATGTGACTCCCGATGGCGCCCGCGTGAGCTGTGGCGGCCTGGTGCGCGTGGGGCTCGATGCCGGCGAGGCCTCGGGTGCCCTGGAGCGCAAGCGTCGTATTCGTGAGCTGGAGGGCCTGGAGCCTGATCTGGCTGCCGTGTTTGAGCATGTGTCGGATCAGGTCGTCGAGGCCAATGCGGCCGCCGAGGGGGCGCGTGCTGCCGAGGGCGATGCCGCCGGCGAGATTGCTCGTCTTGAGGGCGAGCGCCGCTCGCTGCTCTCCGAGATCGGCCGCTTGGAGCAAAGCGCCAACAATGCCGAGGTCGAGCGCGTACGCATCTCCAAGCGCCGCGAGCAGGCCGCCGAGGCCGTTCGTGCTGCGCGTCCGCGAGTTGACGAGCTCACCCGTTCGCGCGACGAGGCCCGTGCGCAGGCAAGCGATCTGGGTCTCCAGATTGCCGAAGCCAACGACGAGCTCGATCGCGTGCGCCGTGACGATTCCGAGGCAGCCGGTAAGCTCGCCGATGCCAAGGTCCGCCTGGCTCAGACGAGCGAGCGTCTGCGTTCGCTGAAGGGCCGTGTGCCCGACCTGGAGCATCGCCTGGAGGGCATCGACCGCCGTATCCGCGGAACACGCCAGGCCTCGCGCTCACTCGAGTTGCTGCGCCTGCGCGTCGATCCCATGCACGAGCGCTATTCTGCTCTGCTGGAGCGCGCATCGGATTGGGCCGCGCGTCTGCGTGACCAGGCTTCGCTCGAGGAGGCGGACTCGGCTTCGCTCAAGAAGACCATCGAGGATGCCAAGGCCGAGGTCTCCCGCGCCAAGGAGCGGGTCGATGCCGCCACCGCGACGCAAAACGAGTTCAAGGTCGCACGCGGTAAGCTCGAGGTGCAGGTAGAGGCGGCCATCAAGGCCATTACCGCCGATGGCACCACGGTGCTCGAGGAAGCGCTCATGCTTCCTGCGCCTACCGACCGCGACGCCGCCGAGCGCGAGCTCAACCAGCTCGTGCGCCAGATAAACAACCTGGGCCCTGTGAACCAGGTTGCTATGGAGGAGTACGAGCAGCTCAAGCGCCGCGCCGATTACATCGAGGAGCAGCTGGCCGATCTGGAGAGCGCGCGCAAGGCGCTCACCAAGATCACTGTGGCCATCGACCGCAAGATGCGTAAGGCCTTCCTGGTGACCTTTGAGAAGGTCGATGCTAACTTCCGCGAGATCTTCGCCATGCTGTTCCCGGGAGGCCAGGCACATCTGGAGATGACCGACCCCGAGCATCCGGCTGAGACGGGCATCGAGGTCGTGGCACAGCCGCGCGGCAAGCGCATCACCAAGATGATGCTCATGTCGGGCGGCGAGAAGAGCCTGACGGCGCTCGCCTTGCTCTTTGCCGTGTATCGCACGCGTACGGTGCCGTTCTATGTGCTGGACGAGGTCGAGGCGGCGCTCGATGACGCCAACCTGTCCAAGCTCATCGGCGCGCTCGATGTTTTGCGTTCCGATACGCAGCTCTTGGTTATCTCGCATCAGCGCCGTACTATGGAGGACGCTGACGTCCTCTACGGCGTCTCGATGCAAGCCGACGGCGTCAGCCGCGTCGTCTCGCAAAAACTCGATCGCGAAACCGGAAAGGTCGTGAATGCATAATGGGATTCTTCGATGCTCTCTCGCGCGGACTTGAGCGCAGCCGCGAGGCCCTCAACGAGGTCTTTTATTTTGGCGGCGAGGTCGATGAGGATTTTTGGGAGGACCTAGAGGACACTCTCGTCATGGGTGACATGGGTGCCGAGGTCGCGATTAAGGTGTCCGATGACCTGCGCGATGCCGCGGCCAAGAAGAACCTCAAGACCGCCCCGCAACTCCGTCGCGCCCTGGCCGAGCAGCTCGAGCAACATTTTGTGCCCGCCGAGCGAGATCCGTTCGCCGACACGCCGAGCTGCGTGCTGTTTGTGGGCATTAACGGTGCCGGCAAGACCACCACGGTCGGCAAGATCGCGAGCGCCATGGCTGCCCGCGGCAAGAACGTCGTGATCGGTTCGGCCGATACCTTCCGCGCCGCCGCCATCGAGCAACTCGATGTGTGGGGCCAGCGCGCAGGCGTCCCCGTCATCAAGCGCGACCGCGGCTCCGACCCGGCAAGCGTTTGCTACGACGTGCTCGACGAGGCCGACAAGCGCGGCAGCGACCTGGTGCTTATCGACACCGCCGGCCGTCTGCACACGAGCCCCGAACTCATGCGTGAGCTTGCCAAGGTGGTCAACGTGACGCGTAAGCGCGCCGCCAATATGGCCGCCGGCCCCATGCCTGTCTCGGTCGTCCTCGTGATCGATGCCGCGACAGGCCAAAACGGTCTGAACCAGGCGCTCGAGTTTAACGAGGCGCTGGGTCTGGACGGTATTATCATGACAAAGCTCGACGGAACGGCTAAGGGCGGTATCGCCATGGCCGTTGCCGAGAAGCTCAAGCTCCCGATCCTGCGCGTGGGCGTGGGCGAGCAGGTCGATGACCTGCAGGAGTTCAATGCCAAAGATTTCTGCCGCGCCCTGGTGGGCGAGTCCAACTAAGGAGTAACCAGTGTTTGATTCCCTGAGCGATCGCCTCAACGACACATTTGACCGCTTGCGCGGCAAGGGTAAGCTGACCGAGGCCGATATCACCTCGGCCATGCGCGACATTCGCATGGCGCTGCTTGAGGCCGACGTCAACTTCAAGGTCGTCAAGGAGTTTGTCGCCAAGACCAAGGAGCGCTGCATGACCGCCGAGGTCATGGAGTCGCTGTCGCCGGCGCAAAACGTCGTCAAGATTGTGCTCGACGAGCTCACCGAGATGCTCGGTTCCACCGAGAGCAAGCTCGTCTTTAGCAACCGCATTCCCAATGTCATCATGCTCGTCGGCCTGCAGGGCTCCGGTAAGACCACGGCTGCCGTAAAGCTGGCCTACCTGCTCAAGAAGCAGGGCCGCTCGCCGCTGCTCGCCGCGTGCGATGTCTACCGTCCCGCCGCTGCCGACCAGCTGGCCACGCTCGGCGGAGAGATCGGCGTGCCGGTCTTCCGCGGTGACGGCGAGCACCCGGTCGATATCGCCAAGGGCGCCATTCAGGAGGCCGTCGACCACCTGCGTGACGTGGTCATCGTCGATACCGCCGGTCGTTTGCAGATCGACGAGCAGATGATGCAGGAAGCCGTGGACATCAAGAAGGCCGTCAAGCCCGATCAGGTGCTGATGGTCGTCGATGCCATGACCGGCCAGGATATCGTCAACGTCGTCTCGACCTTTGCCGAGCGCACCGACTTTGACGGCGTGATCATCTCCAAGCTCGATGGCGACGCCCGTGGCGGCGGCGCGCTTTCCGTGCGCCAGGTGACCGGCAAGCCCATTAAGTTCGTGAGCATGGGCGAGAAGCCCGATTCGCTGGAGCCGTTCTACCCCGACCGCATGGCCAAGCGCATTTTAGGCATGGGCGACGTCGTCGGTATTATCGAGAAGGCCCAGGAGGCGGCCGACGCCGAGCAGCTCGAGGCTGCCGAGCGTATGCTGCGCGAGGGCTTTACCATGAACGACATGCTCGACCAGATGAAGGCCGTTAAGAAGATGGGCGGCATGAAGGGCATTCTGGGCATGCTCCCCGGTGGTCAGCGCGCGCTCAACCAGATGGGCGGCAACCTGGATGAGGGCATCTTCGACAAGAACGAGGCCATCATCATGTCTATGACCAAGGAGGAACGCCTTCGTCCCTCTATCATTAACGGCCAGCGTCGCGCCCGTATCGCCAAGGGCGCCGGCGTGACCCCCACCGAGGTGAATAGCCTTATGAAGCAGTGGGGCGAGATGAACAAGATGATGGGCCGCATGCGCACGATGGCCAATCAGGCGCAGGCCGGTGGCAAGAAGGGCAAAAAGGGTAAGAAGGGCAAAAAGATGCGCATGCCCAATATTCCCGGTCTGGATGCCATGGGTCTGGGCGGCATGGGCGGCCTGGGAGCGGGCGGTCCTAAGTCGGATATGGACCTGCTGCGCCAGATGGAAGCTCAGATGCGCAATAAGAAATAGCGACTGGTTGAGTCGTGTATGGCGAAGGCCGCCTGGATGGTACTCCAGGCGGCCTTCGCCGTTTGTTCGCAGGTTGTCACACACGTGGAAGCGTGCTTGCGCCAGGGCACGTGCCGCTAGTGGCAGCCGCAGCTCTCGTGCCTGTCGTGGTCGTGATGGCCGTGGCAGCCGCAGGACTCGCCGTGCTCATGGGCGTGCTCGTGGTCGTGGCCATGGCAGTCGCAGGTGGCCTCGCCGGTCTGAGCGAGCTTGCCTGCAATGAGGGCCTCGACGCAGGCGTCGCAGCTGCCCTGGGCGCCCGCATAGACCGTGATGCCGGCCTGGGTGAGCGCGTTGATGGCCCCGCCGCCGATACCGCCGCAGATGAGCGTGTCGACGCCACCGTTGGCAAGCAGACCTGCCAATGCACCGTGACCGGTGCCGCTGGTGCCTACGACCTGCTCGTTGAGCACCTTGCCGTCCTGGATGTCATAGATCTTGAACTGCTCGCTGCGGCCAAAGTGCATAAAGATGTTGCCGTTGTCGTACGTCGTTGCCACCCTCATGGTGCCGACCTCCTTTGCTGGCCATGCGGCCGTCGTCGTGGTGATGGGGGAGTATGCGATATTGCCGCCCTCGATACTGAGCGCCCGTCCATTGACCAGCGCGTTTGCCACCTTGCGATGTGCGCGGCTGCAGATTGCCGCCACCGTGGCGCGGGCAATGCCCATGCACTGGGCGACTTCCTCCTGATTGAGGCCTTCCAGGTCGCATAGGCGCAGGACCTCGAGCTCGTCGACCGTCATGTCGATGGCATCTCCGCTGGCAAGGCCGTCGGGGGTAAAACCGCGATATTCGGGGATGATCCCTACGCGGCGTAGTTTCTCGCGTCTTCCTGCCATACACCCTCCAAATCTGACATATGTCAACAATAAGATAGCGCGCGAGCTGAACCGTGCAAGGCATTTTTGGCATATGTCAGAAAATGAGGGCTTATTTTTGGGCTGTGGGGCCGCGTGCGCCTGGGCTACAATGAATTTCGCTTATAGGCGACTGACAGGAGGGTCAATGAGCAAGGCTGATCAACAGTTTGTAACCATGTGCCGCGATATCTTGGACCATGGCACCACCACCGAGGGCCAAAAGGTCCGACCGGTGTGGGAGGACGGCACCCCTGCCTATACCATTAAAAACTTTGGCGTTACGGCTCGCTACGACCTGCGTGAGGAGTTCCCCGCGCTCACACTGCGTCGCACGGCGCTTAAGTCTGCCATGGACGAGATCTTGTGGATCTATCAAAAGAAGTCAAATAACGTCCATGACCTTAACAGCCATATTTGGGACGAGTGGGCCGACGAGACTGGCTCCATCGGCAAGGCCTACGGGTACCAGATTGGGCAGAAAAGCCATTATGCCGAGGGTGACTTTGACCAGATGGACCGCGTGCTGTACGACCTTAAGAACACGCCGTACAGCCGTCGCATTATGACCAACACCTACGTGTTTAGCGACCTGTCCGAGATGCACCTGTATCCGTGCGCCTACAGCGTGACCTATAACGTGACGCAGCGCCCGCAGGACGATAAGCCCACACTCAACATGATTCTCAACCAGCGCAGCCAAGATATTTTGGCCGCCAACAACTGGAATGTGTGCCAGTACGCCATCTTGCTGATGATGGTCGCGCAGTCGGTCGATATGATTCCCGGCGAGCTGCTGCATGTGATTGCCGATGCCCACATTTACGACCGCCATGTCGATATCGTCCGTGAACTTATCGAGCGTCCGCAGTTTGCGGCGCCTAAGGTAACACTTAACCCCGATGTGCACGATTTCTATGCGTTTACGACCGACGACCTGATCGTCGAGGGCTATGAGCACGGCCCGCAGGTCAAGAACATTCCCATTGCGGTGTAGGTGGCGCTCATGACGTGTAAGCTTTCTGCCATTGTCGCCGTGTGTGACGATTGGGGCATTGGGTGCGAGGGCGACATGGTGGTGTCCAATCGCGCCGACATGCGCCATTTTGTGGCCTGCACCAAGGGTTGCCCGGTCATCATGGGGCGCAAGACGCTACTGAGTTATCCCGGCGGGCGCCCGCTCAAGAACCGCCGCAATATCGTGCTTACCCGCGACGAGGATTTTGCGGTCGAGGGCGTTGACGTGGTACATAGCGTTGACGAAGCGCTCGCCACGGTAGCCGATGAACCCGTTGCGTGGGTGATCGGCGGCGGCGAGGTCTATCGGCAGTTTTTGCCGTATTGCGCCGAGGCCGAGGTCACGCACAACCACTGTGTCCATCCCGTGGATACGCATTTTCCCAATTTGGATGCCGATTCTACTTGGGAAGTTGCGCGGCGCGAAGGAGTTGCCACGATTGCCTCGGGCGAGGGCGATGAGGGTGTCGATTATGAGTTCGTGACGTATCGTCGCGTTGAGGCGTAAATCTCCTATTTGCCCACGGTATTATCGGGTTGGAATGAGGAAGGGGCGGCGCCTGGCGTCGCCTCGTTTGATATAGATGCTGCTGTAAGAAGGGTACGGGCTTGCTGTTATGACTGATGCCGTTGAGGTGCTGCGAATTGACTCGCTTACGGATGAGCGGCTCGACGCCTACGTGCGACTGACCGAACGCGAGCTACGCTGCGTGCTTGAGCCGCAAAAGGGCATCTTTATCGCAGAGAGTGCCAAGGTTATCGAGCGCGCGGTGCGTGCCGGATATGAGCCGGTGAGCTTTCTTTTGGGCGAACGCTGGCTCGACCAGATGATGCCGCTGTTTGAGCGCCTGGTTGTGCGCGAGGACGCCGGCCCTGTTCCTGTGTTCGTTGCCTCCATGGAGCTCATGGAGAAATTGACGGGCTTTAACGTGACGCGCGGTGCGCTCGCGGCGTTTCGTCGCCCGCGGCAGATTCCAGTCGATGAGTTCTTGGGCGGCGTCGTCGAGGCGGCGGGGGAGTGTCCGGTGCGTGTGTGCGTGCTCGAGGGCATTGTCGACCACACCAACGTCGGCGCGATTTTCCGCTCGGCCGCCGCGCTCAATGTCGACGGCATTCTGGTGAGCCCTACGTGCTGTGACCCGCTGTACCGTCGCTCGGCCCGCGTGAGCATGGGGACCGTGTTTCAAGTGCCGTGGACGCGTATTGGCAGTGAGGCGCGCGTGTGGCCGCATGACGGCCTGGCGGCGCTGCACGATGCCGGTTTTTCGTGTGCCGCCATGGCGTTGACGGACGATTCAGTGTCGTTGGATGATCCCGCGCTCCAGGAGATTGACCGCCTGGCAATCTTTATGGGCACCGAGGGTGCCGGCCTGGGCGCCAAGACCATCGCGGGCTGCGACCGGGCCGTGCGCATTCCGATGGCGCACGGGGTCGATTCGCTCAACGTGGCCGCGGCGAGTGCCGTCGCCTTTTGGCAGCTGTGCCCGCATGTGAGCAATGAGTATCACTACCAGCCGGGTTTGTATCACTAGGCAGATAGTTCGCACCGGGCTCTGACTCGGGGTGTTTCGGTCGACGCCGGTCGGTGCTAAGCTGCTATTGGTTTTGGCCTTAAATTGCCGTTTTGTTGTTTGACGTATGCTGGTGGGGAGGGCGTGTGGCTAAGAAATCTACGGCTATCGATGTAACGCAGGGTGTTATTTGGCAGCAGCTGCTTTCGCTGTGCGTTCCCATCTTTTTTAGTTCGTTTTTTCAACAGGCCTACACGCTTATCGGTACCTATATCGTCGGCCAGTTTGGCGGCAAGCTTGCACTGGGTGGCATTCAGGCCACGATGGTGCTCACCGAGCTCTGCATTGGCTTTTGCGTTGGCGTCGGCGCCGGCTGCGCGGTCATTACCGGTCAGTATTTTGGCCAGCACGATGATGAGCGACTGAGTCGTTCGGTCCATACGGCCATGACCCTCGCGCTGGTGGGCGGTATCGTTTTCTCGATTCTTGGCATAGTGTTCGTTGAGCCCATGCTGGTGCTTATGAACACACCGCATGAATTATTGGCCGAGGGCGTGGCCTATGCTCGTTGCTATTTTGCCGCTATGGTTGCGGCGCTGCTGCTCAATATGGGAACAGCACTGCTGCGCGCCGTGGGCGACACGCGCGGACCTGCTGTGATCATCGCTTCCGGCTGCCTTGTTAATGCGGTGCTGGATGTCATCTTCGTTGCCGTGCTTCATATGGAGGCTCTGGGCTGCGGCATCGCGGTGGCGCTGACCATTTGCTCCAACGCCACGATGATCGTGATTCGCATGATGCACGCACCGGGTGCGTGGCGGCTTTCGCTGTCCAAACTCGGCATTGATCCTGGCATTTGTAAGAGCATGATCTCGTGTGGTCTGCCGCTTGGTTTTCAGTCTGCTGCGTATTCGATTTCCAACGTTTTGATTCAGGTGTCGGTCAACTCGTTTGGCGCCGATGTCACCACGGCGTGGGGTCTTTCGGGCCGCTTAGATGGCATTGTCTGGATGGTTACCGAGGCGCTTGGCGTTTCGATCACCACGTTCTCGGCACAGAACTTTGGAGCGCGCAACTACGAGCGCATGCGCAAGGGCTACCATACTTCGCTCGTGCTGTCGTTTATGCTCATTGGTGGCCTGTCTGCCGTGCTGCTGGTGTTCTCGGGTCCGTTGTCGCGTCTGTTTGTCGACGATGCTTCGATTTCGGCGTATACCACGACGATCCTTCATTTTATCGCGCCGTTCTACGCGATCTACTCGATTATCGAAAACGCGTCGGGCTCCATTCGCGGTGCCGGTGTGAGCTTGCAGCCCATGCTGCTCACGATTTTTGGCACCGTCGTGCTCAGGGTGATCTGGGTGTTTGCGATCATGCCGTTTGATCCGTCGCTTGAGCACCTGCTATTGGTTTACCCCGTAACCTGGCTCATCACGGCCACGATGTTTACCATCTACCACCACAGCGGCAACTGGCTCGGCCGCGCCACCGCCAAATGATCCCTTGGGGACGGAGGAAAACGGATCATTGCTTTCCGTCGTGATGTCGATGATCCGTTTTCCTCCGTCCCCTTCGGATCAATTAGTATTCGATGCCTTGGCGGGCTAGGAGGCCTTCGTCGAAGTAGTGTTTGACGGGGCGCATTTCGGTGACTAGGTCGGCGAGGTCCGCGAGAGGCAGCAGCCCGCGGCCGGTGAGCACGAGCTCCGTGGTGGCAGGCTTCAGCGCGATCAGCCCCTCCACATCCTCGCGCGTCACGAATCCGCGGCGCATCGCTTCGCCGAGTTCGTCCAAAATCAGAACGTCGACCTGTGATATCTGCTCGCGTGCGAGCTCCATGATCTGCTCGGCGCAGGCCTCGGGTGTGTCGCGATCGGCCTGTACAATGCGCAGTCCCAGGCGCGGCGCGGCGTCGTGCTCGGCGCAGTGCAGCTTCTTGGCAAACTGCAGCATGAGTACGTCGAGCCCATAACCTTTGGCGCGCATCGCCAATCCCAGCGCAGCCGTGGTTTTGCCCTTGCCGTCGCCCGTATAGATCTGAACCTTGCCGACTTCAAGTGATGCCATCTCTGTCCTTTCGTGCCCGGCGTCGGTTTATCGCCGTCCGGGTTGGGTATTCTAGTTAGCATTATCAACCCCAGTAGATGGAGTTCAAGCAGATGGAGATGGATGACAACAAACGTAGACGGAATATGATCCTCTACGTGCTCATCGCCTTCGTCGTCTACCTCGTGCTCTCGACCGTTCTGTTCCCCAACATCGGTCACACGCAGCAGATTACGAAGACCGATTACTCGACGTTTGTCAAAGCGCTCGATAAG
>DBFOPE010000112.1:0-3769 GCA_048429085.1 Collinsella sp. | reverse complement strand
GCTCCAGAGGGCGGGATGCCGGCTAACGGCCGGGCGGAGTGATCCGACGGAAAGCGCCGCAGAAAAGAAGACTCCCACCTGCGCCGCAAGGCGTAAAGGGAAAAGCTGAAACGGTGGTGTAAGAGACCACCAGCGTCGTGGTAACACGGCGGCTTGGCAAGCCCCATCCGGAGCAAGCGCGAATAGGAACGCTATGGGCCGGCCCGGTCCGCGTTCGGGTAGCGTGCGTGGAGCTGCACGGTAACGTGCAGACAAGATAAATGACCGTTCACGACAGAACCCGGCTTATAGGCCCACTTGGCACTTTGTTGACGCTGCGAACCCGTCAGCGCGGCAATCTGCCTTTCAAGCCTTCGGGCATGACCAAAAGGTCAATGCCCTCGTCTTTCAAGGCACCTTGCTCGCGCTGACGGGTTCTCGCTATTGGCGACGGCATCATTGGCGTTTCCGCTCTTGTTGGCGAGGGCAACGGTACGGTTTCTGCCGTATTATTGAGGCTGTTTGTTGCTTTGCTTGTTGTTGAGGGGCTTTGTTGGACAGCTATTTTACTCTGCAGTCGAATATTGAGGCTTCGGGCGAGTTTGTGGACCGCAAGAGCCGGTTTATTGCCCAGCTGGTCCATATTGAGTCCGAGGATGAGGCGAATGCCTTTATCGAGATGGTTCGCAAGCGTCATTACGACGCTAGACACAATGTTCCCGCGTGGATTTTGGTCGATGGACGCGAGCGCCAGAGCGATGACGGCGAGCCGAGCCGCACGAGCGGTATGCCGACGCTCGAGGTGTTGCGCGGCGCAGAGCTCAAAAACGTATGCTGCGTGGTGACGCGCTATTTTGGCGGAACGTTGCTGGGGCCTGGTGGCTTGGTGCGTGCCTACACTGCGGCGACGCAGGCGGCGGTGGCCGCGGCTCAGGAGGCCGGACAGATCGTCGAGATGACAAGTGTTGTGCCCGTTGATGTTCATGTGGCCTATCCGCAATACGAGCAGGTGCTTCGCCTGGCTAAGGATTCGGGTGCCAAGGTTTCGGATACCGATTACACGGATGCCGTGACGATTCATTTGGTGTTTAAAGCGGGGGAGCAGGAGCCGTTTTGCGCTAAGATGCGCGAGCTTATGGCGGGGCGCGATGAGATCGAGGTCGCCGCTCCCGAATTTGCCGAGTTCTAACGACGGCGGCCGGCGCGCTTTGGATAGATCCCAAGCGCGCCGGCCGCCGTTTTATGTCGCAGCTGTTTACTCGGCAAGCTGCTTTAGCACATCACAGGCGATCTCGATGGCATCGTCGATGCAACCAGGGCAGCTGCGGAGCGGACCCTTATCCGATCCGATGCCCTTGAGCGTGCCGCAGACGGTCGTCGTGTTCTTCTCGCCAAAACGCTTGGCGATTTCGCGCGACAGCTTGTAGGTCTGGCCCTTGGTCTTGGGGTTTTCCATGCCGTCGCTCATTACAAAGCCCATGATGGCCACGGCTCCCGAGATGGCGCCGCAGGTTTCGGTCATGCCGCCCATGCCGGCACCAAAGCCCTCGGTGAGGGTAAAGGCGATCTGGGGGTCGAGCCCGACGGCGGGCGCGAGCGTGCAGGCGACGGCCTGGGCGCAGTTAAAGCCACGGGCGTGGTACTCGGCAGCCTGAGCCTGACAGGCGGTGATGTCGAGCTGGGCCGTATCGATTTGCTTCATCGTTGTCTCCTTGGTCACGGTGTACTCGCCTATGGTACCCGTGCCGGTGCATGTAATCATCGAGAGCTTCATGTATGCCTCATTTTTATCTATCGAGCAATGCCTAAGGCTTGAGATAAATACCCCCTGATCAATTAGTCCCATAACCTACTTTGGGGATGGGTTGAGAGGGGTGCGGGGTAGCGGTATCGTGAACCGAATAAAACTAAAACCCAGGCAAGGGAGCTAGATATGAGCAAGCAGACCATCGGTACGACGTGTGTTCAGGGCGGCTATCACCCGGGAGATGCCGAGCCGCGTCAGGTGCCCATCTACCAGTCCACCACGTGGAAGTACGACACGTCCGAGCACATGGGCAAGCTTTTTGACCTGGAGGAGTCGGGCTACTTCTATAGCCGTCTGCAGAACCCCACGTGCGATCTGGTTGCCGCCAAGATCTGCGAGATGGAGGGCGGCACTGCCGCGATGCTCACGAGCTCGGGCATGGCCGCGAATTTCCTTGCGATCTTTAACGTGGCCGGTGCCGGCGATCACGTAGTCGCAAGCTCTGCCATCTACGGCGGTACCTACAACCTGCTTGCCCATACCATGGACCGCATGGGGCTGACCTGCACCTTCGTTGCCCCCGACTGCACCGATGAGGAGCTCGAGGCAGCCTTCCAGCCCAACACCAAGCTCGTCTTTGGCGAGACCATCGCCAATCCCGCCCTCGCCGTGCTCGATATTGAGCGCTTTGCCAAGGCCGCGCATGACCACGGCGTACCGCTGATGGTCGACAACACCTTCCCGACGCCCGTGATGTGCCGTCCCTTTGAGTGGGGCGCCGACATCGTCACGCACTCCACCACCAAGTACATGGATGGCCATGCGGCTTACCTGGGTGGCGTGATCGTCGATCACGGCCAGTTTGACTGGATGGCCCATGCGGACAAGTTCCCGGGTCTCACCACGCCCGACGAGAGCTACCACGGCGTGACGTATGCCGAGAAGTTCGGTCGTGAGGGCGCCTTTATTACTAAGGCCACCGCGCAGCTCATGCGCGACCTCGGCCCCATGCAGAACCCGCAGGCGGCATTCTTCCTGAACAGCTCACTCGAGAGCCTGCACGTGCGCATGCCGCGTCATTGCGAGAACGGCCTGGCGGTCGCCAAGTTCCTGCAGAGCCACCCCAAGGTGCGCTTCGTGAGCTATCCGGGCCTGGAGGGTGACAAGTACTACGACATGGCTCAGAAGTACATGCCCAACGGTACTTGCGGCGTCGTGAGCTTTGGCTTTAACGGTGGTCGCGCGGCGGCTGAGACCTTTATGAAGAGCCTTAAGCTCGCCCAGATCGCTACGCACGTGGCCGATGCGCGCACCTGCTGCTTGCATCCGGCAAACGCCACCCATCGCCAGATGAACGACGAGGAACTCATCGCCTGTGGCATCTCCGCCGACATGGTACGCCTGTCGTGCGGCCTCGAGGACACGGCCGACCTGATTGCCGACCTTGAGCAGGCGCTCGAGCAGTGCTAGGCTAGCGTTCGTGCAAGGCGCCGATGCTGGCAGAAAGCTTCGGCGACCTTTCGTTCCGATTCCGTAGGCGGGACCCCAATCGCGGCTGTTTGCAGGCGATTGGGGCCCCGTTTTTGTGTTGCGCCACTCGAAAGGATGGATATGGAGAAAACTGCAGAGCAGCTGCGCCGCGAGCACATTGCCCTAGAGGGCGACACCCATGGCAAGAACAAGTGGGCGATTCTGTTCACCGTGCTCATCATGACGTTTATGGTGTGTCTGGATTCGACCGTCGTGACCGTGGCGCTGCCCGTGATGCAAAAGGAGCTGGGCGTGGGCCTCGATCGCATTCAGCTGGTAAGCTCGGTGTATCTGCTTGCGACTTGCGTGGCTATGTTGCCGTTTGGCCGTCTGGGCGACGTGCGCGGCAAGGTAAATGTGTTCCAGTTGGGCGTCATCGTCTTTTCGGTCGGTTCGCTGCTGTGCGGCCTTTCGGCCTCGCTCGAGGTTCTTATCCTGGCACGCATTGTTCAGGGCGTCGGTTGCGCGGCGGCCATGGCTAACAACATGGGTATCATCACCGAGTCGTTTCCG
>DBFOPE010000111.1:0-5230 GCA_048429085.1 Collinsella sp. | reverse complement strand
GCCGTCGCCCTTGATAACGGCCAGGTTGTCCGCTTGGCGCAGGCCCAGCCTGGCGTTGCGGCGATTTTGCTGTCGATGGTGGCGCCGATGCTGCTTATCGCAGCAGCGGGTGCGGTACTCTCGTTTTTTATGGCGCGCCGCGAGTCCCGTGCCATCATCGCGCCGTTGCAAGAGGTGGATTTGGACCACCCACGCCGTAGCTATGAGCACGCCTATGCCGAGATGGTCCCCATGCTTGAGCGTATCGAGTCGCAGCGCCAGGAGCTCAAGCGCCAAATGGCGGTGCTAGCGGACAACGACCGTATGCGCCGCGAGTTCACGGCGAATATCACTCATGAGCTCAAGACGCCACTTACGGCGATTTCGGGCTATGCCGAGCTCATCGCAAACGGCATGGTCGAGGGCGAGGACGACCTGCGCAACTTTGGCGGTCGCATCTATCGTGAGGCGGGCCGTTTGGCAGCGCTTGTCAACGACATCCTTACGCTGTCTAACTTGGACGAGGCCGAGCGTGCAACTGAGGGCGAGGCGGTGCCCATTGGGTCCACGGAGCCTATTGAGCTCTCGCGTGCCATCTACGCGGTTGAGCAGCGTCTTGAACAGGTCGCCCGTCAGGCGAATGTGACGATAAGTCATGAGACCAAGCCTGTGGTCGTCGAAGGCGTGTCGCGCTTGATCGACGAGCTCATCTATAATCTGGCAAGCAACGCCATCCGCTACAATCGACCCGGCGGTACGGTTACGCTGCAGTGCGGCACCAACGACGAAGGCCATCCGTTCCTCGCGGTCGCCGACACGGGAATCGGTATCGCGCCTGAAGAACAGGGCAAGGTATTTGAGCGGTTCTATCGCGTGGACAAGAGTAGGTCCAAGGTACGCGGCGGAACCGGCCTGGGGCTTGCCATTGTCAAGCATGCGGCCCTGTATCATCACGCCACGCTCGATTTGTCGAGCGAGTTGGGCGTGGGAACCACCATTACGGTGATGTTTCCCATACAGCAGGACGAGCCATTCGCATAGCGATACAACATAGATATTGATGCAGACGCCGCATTTGACTTTCGGGTGCGGCGTTGTTGTGCAATTTTACGATTGCTTCCGACATTTTTACAGGAGAGCCTGTTTCTTATGTATAGAGTTTGGTCTCGGCAAAAAGATGCGATAACATACGGACAGTTTTGTCAATCCGAACTGGGGAAATGAAAGGCAAGCTGCATGACCCTTCTCGAACTGTTCCAGCTGCTGAAGAAGCACCTTCAGCTGGTCATCACCCTTCCGGTGGTCTGCGCGATCGCCATGGGCATCGTGTCCTTCGTTGCGATGGACAACACCTATACCGCGACGACGAGCATGTACATTCTCGCCAAGACCGACGATAGCGGTCAGATGAGCTATAACGATCTCTCGGCGAGCCAGATGCTTTCCAACGATATCGCCACGCTGCTGGATAGCGATAGCGTTAAGAGCGGTGCTGCCAATGAGCTGGGCCTTGCTGACCTGGATGACTACAAGGTGTCTGTTTCCTCCGAGACCACCACGCGTGTTATTACGCTTTCGGTTACCGGCACCGATGCCAAGGAGACGGCTAAGGTCGCAAAGGCCATAGCTAGCTCGGTGAGTACGGTCGCTCAGAACGTCGGCGCTGCCCAGAGCATCAACGTTATCGACGAGGCTAAGACCCCCGAAGCCCCCAGCGGCCCCAAGCGTATGCTGTACGTTGCTGTCGCGTTCCTCGCGGGCATCTTTATCGCAGTTGCCTATGTCGTTTTGGCAGACATGCTCAACACCCGCATCCGCGGTGCAGAAGAGGCAGAAGAGCTCCTGGGTATTCCCGTTGTTGGCCGAATTCCGGCTATGAAAGGTGGTAAATAGGCATGGCTAAGGCAAAGAACACCGATAAGCTCGTTGTACAGAATGCCGCCAAGACCCTTCTGGCCAACATCCGCTTTGCGAGCGTGGACGACCCCATTCGCACCATCACCGTTACGTCCTCGATTCCCAACGAGGGCAAGTCTACGGTTTCCATCAACCTTGCCCAGGCTATCGCCACCAGCGGCAAGAGCGTCCTGCTGGTCGAGGCTGATATGCGTCGCAGGTCCCTTGCCGATATGCTCGGCGTCCGCTCCCGCGGCGGACTCTATGCAGTCCTTTCCGAGCAGGTTTCTATTGACCAGGCGATTGTCGAGACGGGTCAGAAGAACTTCTACTTCCTCGATGCCGAGCCGCATATTCCCAATCCTGCCGACATCATCGTCTCTCACCGCTTTGCCAAGCTGGTAAAGGCACTGTCCGCCAAGTTCCAGTACGTCATCTTTGATGCTCCCCCGGTCGGCACCTTCATCGATGCTGCCGAGATCGCAAGTCTGACCGACGGTGCGCTTTTTGTCGTGCGTGAGGATTTCACCAAGCGCGAGGAGGCGCTCAACGCCATCGGTCAGCTTAAGAAGTCCGAAAAGGTCAAGCTCATCGGTACCGTTATGAACTACTGCGAGACCGAGACCAGCGAGTACTACTACTCCTACTACACCAAGGACGGTAAGAAGGTGAAGAAGGGCTCCGACGATCAGGGGACTTCCAAAAAGGGCATCTTCACCAACCGAGCAAACGTTTAGTTGATTAAGGCTGACCTATGCGTGACATTCATTGCCATATCTTGCCGGGTGTAGACGACGGCGCCGCCGATCTCGATGAGAGCTTGGCGATGCTCGAGGCTGCCAAGCGGGCCGGTGTAACCAGAATCGTTTGCACTCCTCACTGCCGTGATCCCTATTTTGATTACGACAAGATGTGGGATGCCTTTGAACTGCTGCGTGATAACGCTGACGGTTTTCCGCTCCAGATGGGCTTCGAGGTCAACCATCGAAAGCTCGTTGAACTTGGTATCGATGCCGCGGAGCACTTGCATTTCGATGGAACCAACGAGTTTCTGCTCGAGCTTTCGACGCATGCCGATGCGTATGCGTTTAGAGAGTACGAGAACACGATTTACGATTTGCAGTGCCGTGGCTACCAGGTGATCATCGCTCATCCTGAGCGCTATCGTGCGGTTCAAAAGGATGTAAGCGTGGCGGAGCGCCTGGTCGATATGGGCTGCAAGCTGCAGGCTTCGGCGGACTTTATTGCCGGCGGTCGCTTTGGTCGCGAAAAAAAGCCGGCACAGCGCCTGTTCGATCAGAACCTGTACAGCTTCATCGCGAGCGATGCCCATAACGTGGGTCATTACGACTGCCTGGCGAAGGCTCGCGCGAAGTTTAGCGTGCGCGGAGCTCATTTTCGCTAATATCTGTCCCTAACGTTCGCATTGAATGAAAGGGCAGCCATGGATATCCAACTTAAGACGGGATGCTTTGATGACGCGGCGTTGGTGCGCCGCGTCGTTTTTATGGACGAGCAGGGCTACGAGAATGAGTTCGACGCTATCGACGAGGATCAGAACTGCATTCATGTGACGCTCTATGTAGACGGCGAGCTTGCCGGTTGCTCGCGCGTGTTTCCCGAGGAGCTTGAGCGCGTGGCTGACGCAGAGGCCCCGGTGTTGCCGGCATGCGACATGGACGAAGGCGTTGCGGCGGGGGAGGCCTACATTATGGGGCGCGTCGCCGTGCTGCCGGCTATGCGTCGTCGCGGACTGGCGAGTGCGATCGTCGAGGCCAGTGCTTCGTGTGCACGCGATGCCGGCGCTAAGCTTATTAAGCTGCATGCGCAGGAATACGTGTTGCCGCTCTATGCAAAGGCGGGCTACACGCAAATTGCCCCGGTAGATTACGAAGACGAGGGCCAGCCCCATGTCTGGATGGCCAAGCGCGTAGATGGCAGATAGGGACGTTCCTTTTCTGCCGGCAGCTGGGGACACTCCTTGGCAATTGACGCATTGGAGCGCTCGGACATACAGTTTTTCGATTCCGTATGTATATATGCGCGCTATTGGGTTATAAAATCTAAGTCTGAACATAGCAGGTCTGCGATGCGGCTCGGGCAACCGGGCCGTTTTTGCGGACGGGGGTAGCGCGAAAGGACTGCACATGCGTCAATTTAAGACCGAGAGCAAAAAACTGCTCGACCTCATGATCAACTCCATCTACACCAATAAGGAAATCTTCCTGCGCGAGCTTATCTCTAACGCGAGCGACGCCGTCGACAAGCTCAACTTTAAGAGCCTGCAGGATCCGAGCGTCAAGATCAACCAGGGCGACCTGGCCATTCGCGTCTCCTTTGATAAAGACGCCCGCACCATTACCATCTCGGATAACGGCATTGGCATGACCGCCGAGGAGCTCGAGCGCAATCTGGGCACCATCGCCCATTCCGGCTCCGAGGAGTTTAAGACCGAGAACGCCGAGCAGCAGGGCTCCGATGTCGACATCATCGGCCAGTTTGGCGTGGGCTTCTACTCTGCCTTTATGGTTGCCAGCCATGTGAAGGTCGTCAGCCGCGCCTATGGCGAGGATGTCGCCCATGTGTGGGAATCCGACGGTCTTGAGGGCTACACCATCGAGGACGGTGAGCGCGCCGAGCACGGTACCGATGTCATCCTGACGCTGCGCGAGAACGAGAAGCTCGATGCCGACGGCGAGGCCGAGACCTACGATCGCTTCCTGACCGAGTGGGGTCTCAAGAGCCTGATTCAGCAGTACAGCAACTATGTGCGCTACCCGATTCAGATGATGGTGTCCAAGAGCCGCCAGAAACCCAAGCCCGAGGACGCCGGCGACGATTACAAGCCCGAGTACGAGGACTATCAGGAGCTCGAGACCGTCAATTCCATGACACCGATCTGGAAGAAGCGCAGCTCCGATGTCGAGCGGAAGGACTACGACGAGTTCTACAAGTCCACGTTCCACGACTTTGACGATCCTGCGCGCACCATCAGCTTCCATGCCGAGGGCACGCTCGAGTACGATGCCCTGCTGTTTGTGCCGGGCCGCGCGCCGTTCGATCTGTACAGCAAGGATTACGAGAAGGGTCTGGCACTCTACAGCTCCAACGTCCTGATCATGGAGAAGTGCGACGACCTGCTGCCCGACTACTACAACTTTGTCCGCGGCGTCGTGGATTCCGCCGATGTGTCGCTCAACATCTCGCGTGAGACGCTGCAGCAGAACCGTCAGCTCAAGGCCATCGCCAAGCGTGTGGAAAAGAAGATCACCGCCGACCTTGAGGATATGCGTGACAACGACCGCGAGGCCTACGAGAAGTTCTTTGAGAACTTTGGCCGCGGTCTTAAGTACGG
>DBFOPE010000110.1:0-3606 GCA_048429085.1 Collinsella sp. | reverse complement strand
TCGCTGCGCATCGCGTCGCAGGAGGTTTTCCGTTTTCCCGGATCGAGGCCGTTCAGCGGTTCATCGAGGATGAGGTACGGGCAATCGGTCGCTATCGCCATGGCAAGCTTTACCTGCTGCTTCATTCCTGTCGAGAGTTTACGGGTCGGCTTGTCGAGATATGGGGAGATTCCGAGGGAGTCGCAGAGCGAGTCGATGTCGGCGGCCGATTTCCACGCCTCCCTAACGAAAGCAAGGTGCTCGATGGCCGATAGCGTGGGATAGAGATCCGCGCTGCCCGAAGAGCTCAGGTAGACGAGTTCTGCAAATTCGGCTGATTGACGTTGGCTGATTCCGTCTGCCGCCAGGCTTCCCGAGTGGATACGGGTGGGAAATTGGCCCGACAGCGCTTCAAGAAAGGTGGTTTTCCCCGAGCCGTTGGGAGCAACGAGGCCCGCCGCCGTTCCCGGGCTCAAGAAAAGCGATCCGATTGAAAGTATCGTCGTGCTTCCGTATCCCACGCTCACGTCCAGAAGCTCGAGCCCATGGTGCTTTTTCACGGGTCCAGACTGTTTGGGCGAACGTGTCGCAACGGCGCCGACCGCAAAAAAGACCGCGACGTATATCAGGGCCACGGCAAGCATCGATGCACCGCTTGAACCGGAGCCAATGAATTCTGTTGGGAAGCATCCTACGTAACCCGTTGCCTCGATAGGCGAGAATACGGCCAGCGGCAGGAGATTGAGCGCGGCGTTATGCTCCAGTGCCGAATCGGACAGTAACGGGAATACCGGGGCCGCGACAAGCAGCGCGGAGGTAAGGGGGCCTGCGAGGACGCGCCTCGTTGCGGTCGATAGGACGACGGAACAAACGGATATTAAGGTTCCGCCCGCAAGCAGCGCGATAAGCAGGGCTGTGAAGACGTTTCCCGCAGTCGTGGTGGTAAGCGCGCCGTCATGGAAGAAGACGATCGGGTACCCAATTTGCCCGAAGCCGTTTAGGGCCAAGGCGTAAATGCCCCCGGGTGCAAGGCCGGCGAGGAGCATCGCGGTCCCCGCGGCGATTATCGAAAACACGGTCTGGATAAGGCGCCGGAATTTGGGCACGGGCGCCTTCGTCGCCAGGGTCGCAGGCCTTGTGGCCCCGAGCAGGAGTATCGACGAGAGAAGGACGGGAATGAAGGGAAGGAAACACGGCACCATGGCAATGGCGTAAGGCAGGAAGGAAAGGAATGGCAGGTCGTTTGCGGAGGCCGGGATATCCGTGATGCCGGAGCTGCTCAGGGCACGGCAATATGCGAGCTCCGCGTCATTGGTCTCTCGGTCTCCCACGATGGATCCGGATTGGAAGCCTTCGTCCATGAGCGCGTAGTAGCTCTCGGCAGAATCGAGAAAGGCGTCGTCGGTTTGAGCGGCAAGAGCGGCGTTCGCGTATCTTGCAAGCTCCGCGTCATTTTGCTGCTCTGGAGATAGGTCTGTGCCGCTGGCCTGGGGCGCGCGCGTATTGAATGCGTCGACAAAGCTCTGCATGCCCTGTTTCATAAAGAAGGGCCCGTAGATGGGTGAATTGAACGCAATGGGGACGGAAAAGGCTGCAGCGAGAACGAGCGTACAAATCCATACGGCCTTGTCTCTTAGGATTAGTTTGAGAAGAAGTCGACAGTACATTTAGAAGCACCTACGTTCCTCAAAGAATTGTTAGATTAAAAGTAACAGACCGGATGAAGATACGTGCGACGGGGGCGAGGCGAATGGCTGAGCGGTATCGATACGCGGGTTCAACGGCATCATATTGACCGCATAGATTATTAACTTGCTTGACTTGTAAACCTAATCGTCCTGTCATCATATTCAACTTCGAAAAAAGGGGAATGAGGGCATCCCGATGCATCGAGTATTACTGGAACCCTGGCGATACGCTGAATGATTTGTGACGAATAGTCATGTCCATCAAGAAGGCTCGACGCTTCGGGCAGCTCGTCAATCGATATATCAATTCTTGGAGACATGTATTCCTACCATTTTTAAAGAAACAACGGCGGTAATCGCTATCGCGATTGCGCCAATAATACCGAGCGCCATCTATTTATACTTGATTTAAGGCGGAGTGGAATGTGAGCGCGCAAGGAGATGCGGAATCGATGAGAGCCTCCAAAAAACTACTGCAGTGTTATCATCTTTCATCCTCTCTATTCTTCCATTTCTGATTCTATGGGCGGCTTGGTCAGTCCTCCCTGATACAATTCCCGCTCATTGGAGTGGGGGTGTGGTTGATCGATGGGGTAATAAGCTTGAATTGCTGGTTGTTCCGCTGTTTTCCCTGATTGGTTCTATTGCAATTTCTGTGTACCTTATTGTTTCCACGCGGCGAAGAGAGTTCGCGGATTTCTCTGTTCGAATGCGACGGAACTTTGTTGCGTGCTATATTTCTAGCCTTCTTTTATCGACAACCTGCTCAGTGATAATTGCCGTTTGGGTTCAGTTGATTCTTACGCAAAACACTGCGGTTGATGGGGGGCTTGGACTATCGATCCAGTATTCCCTTCCCGGGCTATATGTGATCTTGTGCGCTTTGCCGCCTTTTTATGCGAGCGGCGAGAGCAAAAAGGCAGAGCGCCTGATAACAGTTCTTATTGGCGGCGCGGAGATTGTTCTTTGTGGAATAGTGCTTGAAGGTTCGGCTGCCTCTTATGCGATGATTGGACTGATGATTCTGTTCTGTGCGTTTGAGATTGTGTCACAGGTAAGGGATAGTCGGTCCTTATGAGTTGAATTACGCGCGTGCGGATATAAAGGGTGGCATGTTAAATTTGTTGAAAGCTCTGACATGCGCTGTCGACTTCATTAAAATCGATTGCCGATCAAGTCTTCCTATATATGCGAGCCCTGAGAAACTGCGCTGTGAACCTGAGTCCTCTATCGATCGGCCCGGTGCACCGGGCCGCTGTCCTCGAGCCGGCAACAGCTTGCCTGTCTCAAAACGTATGCCGTCCGGCACGACCGACAGCCGAGCCTTGTGCCCCACTCGAGCAGTGCCAGAACCCCGTGCCGGAACCCACGCAGACGATGGCAGGGGAATTCAGCCGCGGCCATCGAGGAGCCGACCTAGGGACGGCGCCCCCAGTCCTCGAAAGATTTCCACCGCCCCCTACAGGCCTGGATTGATTTAACAGTTGATTTAATCCGGCTGAACAAGCCGAGCATGGGCCGGCTGACAAAATGTAAGGTAAAAAAGCAGATACGACCGTACGCCGGTGCGGGGTTCGGGTGATGTGATAGAAAGTAATTCACGTATTGCATCCAACCGGGAGATGCATCATGGCAACCGCCACCGAAGCCCTGAGAATCCCCGAGGACCTCGCGAACAGGTACGACCGCCTGGCGAAGTCGACGGGCCGCACGAAAACCTTCTACATGACGGAGGCCCTCGCCGCGGAGATAGACAGGCTCGAATACGAGTACGGCCTCATGAATTATCCGGGAAGCTTTTGGTTGCGAGGTATGCCAGTGTGCGGGGCCTGATTCGTCAGGCCCCGCACAGGGGGACCGCGATGGTGGCCACCGCGCCGCCCGAGGGGCTGTTGGCGAGCGAGACGGAGCCCCCGTGGGCGCTCGCGGCCTCGGAGGC
>DBFOPE010000109.1:0-7834 GCA_048429085.1 Collinsella sp. | reverse complement strand
GCTAAGCCCCATCGCGCCGAGAGTACTGCGGGGTCAGCCCGTGGGAGGCCAGGGCGCCGCTGACCGGTGGACGGCACCGAGCCGCCATTGGGAATGTAGAAGGGGGAGGCCTCGCGGCCTCCCCCTTTTTGCGTTTATAGGGCCATCACTCCACTCTCGCTGTGTTTTTGACCCTCGTTTGTCGCATCTTCTGCGAACGGGCTACAATGTCATAGTCTGTGCAGCATGGAGGTGATTATGGCCGAAGCCGGAATCGGCGTTGATATCGTCGAGATTTCCCGAATGAAATCAATCCTTGAGAAGACACCCGCGTTTGCCCGGCGCGTGTTTACCGATGAAGAGCGGGCGTATTGCGATGCCTCGTCTCGTCCTGCCGCGCATTATGCCAGCCGTTTTGCTTCTCGCGAGGCGGTACTTAAGGCGCTTGGTACGGGTTTTAGCCAGGGCGTTGGCCGTAAAGACGTTTCCGTAACGCGCGATAAGCTCGGCAAGCCAAAAGCGCTGCTTTCGGGCCGTGCTCTCGAAATCGCCCAGGAATTGGGCGTTGTCGAGGTCGCTCTTTCTATTACTCTGACGGGTGACTTGGCTGTTGCTAATGCCATTGCGATCACCGAGGATGCTCGACCTAAACCCAAGGAAGAAAAGGTGAGCACGAAGGAGCGCGTTGCTCAGACATTTAAAGAGGCTCGTTCTGTCTTAGACGAGCTCGAACAGCTGCAACAATCTGCTTTGTCGGAACATCTGGATGATGATCCGCAAGATGCGCTAGGAGCATAGATGAAACCGGTTTTGAGTACCGAGGAAGTCGTTCGCCTCGAAGATATTATCGAGCGTGAGGGTACCTCGAAGGCCGAACTCATGGAGTTGGCGGGCGAATTTGCTGCCAACGAGATTTTAAAGCTCAACCCCGATCGCGTTCTTGTATTGGTCGGTTTTGGCAACAATGGCGGAGATGGCTGGGTTGCCGCTGACATTCTGACGCATAAGGGCGTTGATGTAGATATCGTCTCTCCGGTTGAGCCGGATGAGATCCCTGCCGCTCTCGCTCGTCATGTCGCCCGTCGTACTGCTGGTCGCGACGTGCATGTGTGTGTCGGCCCCTCTCGTGATGAGCTGGAAGTGTTGATTGGCAAGGCCGATGTCGTGGTCGATGCTATTTTTGGCACTGGTTTTCATGGTGGCTTGCGCGCCCCCTTTTCGATTTGGATTCCTACGGTTAACGACTGCGCCAATTGTGTCATAGCCATTGATGTTCCCTCGGGATTAAATGCAGAAACCGGTGTCGTTGATGACGATTGCATTCGCGCCGAGCGTACGGTAACGATGATTGCCCCTAAGATTGGGCTCTATAGTGCCGATGGTCCTGAATTTGCAGGTGATATAGTCTGCGGGGGACTGTATGAGCGCCTAGATGAGGTGATCAATGACGTTGACCATGCTGCCGAGATTGTAGAGCCGGGCGACCTCGTTGACTATTTTGCACCGCTGCCGAGCAATATCGATAAGTATTCTCGTGGCTCTGTGCTCATCGTGGCTGGTTCGGCACAGTATCCCGGTGCAGCTATTATGGCCGCGAAGTCTGCGGCTCGTGCTGGTGCAGGCTATGTGGCGGTTGCGACACCTGATGCCTGTGCCAACCTCATTCGTATGGCGTTGCCCTCTATTCCCGTCTTTGCCATACCGTCGGATTCCCGCGGTTCTTTTGGTGCCGCTGCGCGCATGACGGTATGTGAGATTGCCAAGAAATATAGCTGCGTGCTGTGTGGTCCCGGCATGACGACATCTGCCGGTGCCATGCAGGTGGTTTCGGGTCTGCTTGAGCTCGACGTACCGCTTATCTTGGATGCCGATGCTCTCAACTGCCTTGCCAAGATTGCAATCGATGGCATCGACAGTAATCCCGAGATGTATCGTCGTGAGCAGCCGCTCGTTATGACGCCGCATTATCGTGAGCTTTCGCGTCTCGTCGCCGGTGATGAGGTCAATGACCTTGGAACCGCGATTGCCGCCGCGCAAAAGGTTGTCTGGGCCGCCGGTTCCGATAACCTCGTTGTTATCGCTAAGGGCCCGACGACGGCCATTTGCGGTGTTGAGCGCGTGCTGCTGCCGCTCTCTGGCCCGGCGTCGTTGGCGACCGCTGGCTCGGGTGACGTCCTTGCGGGTATTCTGGCCGGCACGCTAGCCACCATGCGCGATGAGATGGACCGCTGGGAGCTGCTGTACTCGTATGCCGTCGCGCTTCATAGCTATGCCGGTTTTGCCGCGGCGACGGAGTTTGGCGAGAAGAGCGTTATCGCGACCGATCTTATCGACTTGATCGGTCCCGCCATGGAGTTGGCGGCAAAGGATGCGCTCGATGATCTGGGAATCACGGACGAAGGGTCGGATGACTAATTATGAATAAAGCCGATTTGACGCGTTGGTCCTGGGTCGAGATCGACCGCGGGGCGCTTCGCCGCAACACGAGGGCCTATAAGAATTTGCTGAATCCGCGTCAGCGCCTGTGCTGCGTGGTTAAAGCCGACGCTTATGGTCATGGAGCTGTTGAGTGCGCCAAGATTATGTATTCGGCCGGCGCCGACATGTTTGCCGTGGCGACGGTTAACGAGGGCGTTGAGCTCCGACAGGGCGGGATTACGAAACCCGTCCTTATCCTAAGCGAGCCGCCTATCGAGGCCATTCCGACGTTGCTCGAGTTCGATATCATGCCCTCGGTCTATACGTCCGACTTTGCTCTTGCGTATGGCGAATGTGCCGTCGCGGCGGGCAAGGTGGGCAAGTATCATCTCGCCATCGAGACGGGCATGAACCGCATCGGCGTACATTACACGCAGGTGCTCGACTTTGTCCGCGGTATTGATTTCCATCGCGGTATTCAGTGCGACGGCGTATTTACGCACTTCGCCACGGCCGATGAACCTTCGGGCTGGGACTACAAGCTGCAGTGCCAGCGCTTTACCGAGGCCGTTCAGGCCATTAAGGATGCGGGTTTTGAGTGCGGTATCGTGCATTGCGCCAACACGCCGTCCTCGATGCTCGACCCCTCGATGCATTTTGATATGATTCGCGCCGGCGTTGGCTTGTATGGCATGCAGCCGTGCGAGCTGAGTAGCCGTGTGATGCAGCTCGATCCCGTTATGAGCGTTCATGCGCGCGTGACGCGCGTGGCGCACCCTGCGATGGGCGAGGGCGTGGGCTACGGTTTTACCTACCGCGTACCGCGTACGCGCGTTCAGATCTGCACGCTGCCGATCGGTTATGCCGACGGCCTATCGCGTACGCTTTCCAATCGTATGGATGTGCTGTATCGCGGCGAGCGCGTGCGTCAGGTTGGCAATATCTGCATGGATCAGTTTATGGTCGCCATTCAGTCCAACCCGGCACACGAGATTCCCGAGGCCGAGTATGGTGACGAGATGATTATTGTCGGCCGCGATGGCGATGCCGAGATCACTATGGACGAGATGGCCCGACTGCGCGGAACGATTAACTACGAGGTCGCCTGCGGCTTTGGCATGCGTCTCGACAAGGTCTACGTGTAGGAGCCGCTATGGGCGTCATGCACATTCCCGGCCACACCCATCAGGCGCCACGTGAGGTCGCACTCGAGGAGATTGAGGCTGTTTTAGGCGACTGCCATCTCTGCCAGCTCTATCAGTCGCGCCATAACATCGTGTTTGGCGTGGGAAACCCCCACGCTCGCGTCATGTTTATTGGTGAAGCACCGGGTCGCAATGAGGATTTGCAGGGCGAACCTTTTGTGGGGGCGGCGGGTGAAGACCTCAACGGCATTTTGTCCCTGGCAGGTCTTAAGCGCGAGGACGTCTATATCGCCAACGTGCTTAAGTGCCGCCCGCCGGGAAACCGCAATCCGCGTCCCGAGGAAGTGCTGGCTTGCTCACCGTTTTTGCGCGAGCAGATTCGAAGCATCTGGCCCGATATCATCGTGACGCTCGGTAACCCCGCAACGCACTTTGTGCTCAAGACCGAGATCGGCATTACCAAGCTGCGCGGCAGGTTCCATCAGATGGGCCACTTTGTGGTGATGCCGACGTTTCATCCTGCGGCGGCGCTGCGCAATCCGGCGTGGCAGGAGTTGCTGGAGGAAGACTTTAAGATGCTGGGCGACTATCTGGAGCGGCACCCCGCACCGGAGACCGCCTCGGAATAATAATAAGGAGCGTATATGTCCCTGGAGCGCCTGGGGGTAGGTACCTATAGAACGGCCCGTACTGCCGATACGGAGCATTTTGGCGAGCTGGTCGCACCGTGTCTAGAAGATGGCGATGTGCTGATCTTGACCGGCGGCCTCGGGGTGGGCAAAACCCACTTTACCAAGGGCGTTTCGCGCGCTCTGGGCGATGAGCATATGGTCACAAGCCCTACGTTCGCACTCATGGCCGTTCATGACCAAGGGCGTATTCCGCTGTTCCATTTTGATCTGTACCGCCTGGAGCATGCCTACGAGCTTGAGGATACGGGCATTTTTGACGTGCTGGGCTATGAGGGTGTTTGCCTGCTGGAATGGGGCGAGCAGTTTCAGGATGAACTGACAGATGAGTATCTTTCGGTGACGCTTAAGCGCGATGAGGACGACAGCGACGTGCGAACGATAACGCTCGAGGCACACGGCGAGCGCGCGATTGAGCTTTCCCATTTGATAGATAAGGCTGTACAAGATGAGCTTGCATAACGACAACGCGCTGGTGGTGGCGCTCGACACATCGACCGACATGCTTGCCTGCGCGGCAAGCTGGATTGACGTGCAGACAGGCGAGGCAAAGCTGGTAAGTGGGGACCATCTGTGTCGCCGCCATGCCAACGTGGAGCTCGTGAATACTGTTGATGACCTACTGAAGCAGGCCGGCCTGGATCGCAGCGATGTCGGCTGTTATGTGGTCGGTCGCGGTCCCGGCTCGTTTACGGGCGTGCGTATCGGCATCTCCACCGCAAAGGGTCTGGCGCACGGTGCCAATGTGCCGTTGCTGGGCGTGTCGACGCTCGATGCTTGCGCCTGGACGGCATGGAAGGCCGGCGTGCGCGGCAAGCTTGGTGTTCTTGCCGATGCCATGCGCGGCGAGGTGTACCCGGCGCTCTATGTGCTGGGGGATGAGGGCTCCGAGCGTCTGTTTGAGCGCGAGCGCGTGGTCAAGGCCGCCGTGGCGCTTGATGAGTGGCGCCAGACCGCGGACTGGGATCAGGTTCAGCTGACTGGTGACGGTCTCGTGCGTTATGGCAAACTGCTGGGCGAGGATGAGACGGCGCGCTGCGTGGAGCGAGACCTGTGGTGGCCCTCGGGCGAGGGCCTGCTGATGGCGCACGCCGCAGGCGATGGCGATCCGGCTCGCGTCTTGCCGATCTATACGCGCCTTTCGGACGCCGAGGAAAACGAGCGCAAGCGTCTGGGCCTTGCCGAGAGCGCGCAGAGTGAGGTGACAGGTGTTGCCGACGAGCTTGCCGGACGTCATCTGCAATTCCGCCCCATGGGCGCGGCGGATGCCGAGGGCGCGAGCGCACTGGAGACCGCCTGCTTTGAAGGCGCCGGACACGAGGCGTGGACGCCGGGCATGTTCCTGTCCGAGCTGGGCGAGGACGTTGCCGCGCCACGTAGCTGGTGGGTGGCGCACGACGACGGCCGTCTGCTGGGTCTTGCCGGCGGTATGGTCGTCGACGGGGACGTGCAGATTATGGACGTTGCCGTCGATCCGGCGCATCGCCGCGAGGGCATCGCCCGCAAGCTTCTGTCGCACGTGAGCTATGATGCGCAGATGCTCGGCTGCACCACGGCTTCGCTTGAGGTTGAGGACGGCAACGAGGCCGCAATTGCGCTCTATGCCGCTCTGGGCTTTACCGAGGCGGGTCGTCGCCGTGGCTATTACGGTGCCGGCAAGGATGCCATCGTCATGACGGCGCCGCTGCCCCTGGTGCTTCCTCTCGACAATGCCTCGCCCGAGCCGACGGCTGCCGAACAGCGTGTATGGCCGCTGCCCGCGCCCGAACGCACCGCTGAGGAGCGTGCCGAAATCGAGCGCCGCCGCCTGGTGCTTGCCATCGAGAGCTCCTGCGACGAGACAGCCGTGGCAATTATCGATGCGGATGGCAATATACTGGCCAACCAGGTGTCGACACAGATTGATTTTCATGCTCGCTTTGGCGGCGTGGTGCCCGAGATCGCCTCGCGCAAGCACGTTGAGGTCATCGTGAGCGTCGTGGACGCGGCACTCGAGGACGCCGCAGCGTCGCTGGGCCTTACGGGCGGAGCCATTGCACCAAGTGAGCTTGCCGCCGTGGGCGTGACGCAAGGTCCGGGCCTGGTGGGTGCCTTGGTGGTGGGTGTCGCCTTTGCCAAGGGCTTTGCGTATGCTGCCGGCAAACCGCTGGTGTGCGTCAATCATCTGGAGGGTCACCTGTTTGCCAACCTGTTGGCGCAGCCCGACCTCAAGCCGCCGTTTATCTTTACGCTTGTTTCGGGCGGGCACACCATGCTCGTGCACGTAAGGGCATGGGGCGACTACGAGGTGCTTGGCGAGACGCTTGACGACGCCGTGGGCGAAGCCTTCGACAAGGTGGCAAAGGCACTGGGCCTTGGCTATCCCGGAGGCCCCATCATCTCCAAGCTTGCCGAGACGGGCAACCCTAAGGCGATTGATTTCCCCCGCGCGCTGAACAGCAGGGGCGACTACCGCTTCTCGCTTTCGGGCCTCAAGACGGCGGTGACGCTCTACATCGAGCAGGAGACCAAGGCCGGGCGCACGATTCATCTGCCCGATTTGGCGGCTTCGTTTGAGGCGGCGGTCTTTGATGTGCAGTACAAGAAGGCCAAAAACGCCCTGCATGCTACCGGGTGCAAGGAGTATTGCATCGGCGGCGGCGTCTCGGCCAACCCGCATCTGCGCGAGATGATGATCAAGAAACTCGGGCGTCAGGGAATCCGCGTAACGGTGCCGCCCCTGTCTGCCTGCACCGATAACGCCGCCATGATCGCGGAGGTCGCTCGCCGTAAATTCGACCGAGGTGAAATCTCGCCGTTCGATGTCGACGCCGATCCAAACATGACGCTGTAGTCGTACGGGTGCGGTCCCCGACCGGAGGGGCCGGATATAAGGTTTCCTGCTCTACAGTCCTGCGCAAGACGAAGGCCACATTAAGTGGCCTTCTTTGCGTGCGGAACTCGCGATAAACCTTATATCCGGCCCCTCCGGTCGGGGACCTTTCTGTATCGATATAGCTTCTGAGCTGGTTCGGCGTCGACAGCGTCCGGCAAGGTTAGCCAGCCTGCATCGAATTTCCGGCGTGCTTTGGCTGAAAGAATAAGTTGGTGTGCGGAGCTTTGCTCCGCACATTTGGGATGGGAGCTCCTCGGGGGCGGGGCGGGCGCCTGCCGCCATATATGAACTTTATCGCGAGTTCCGCACGAACAGGAGGCCACTTAATGTGGCCTCCGTCGTGAGCAGGACTGTCCGAGCAGGAAAGTTCATATATGGCGGCAGGCGCCCGCCCCGCCCCCGAGGAGCATCTCTCATGCAAAAACTGTCGTGGGGTAAAGTCCGAGGTCAGTGGCGTTTTATACCGAGAAATTCAAAAAAGTGGAAAATTCATTACATATTTGCGTTGACTTTAGGTAACTAAAGTTTCATACTCCTTTTCAACCACTGGGGGATGTGAACACGCACGGATCGTTCACATCATGATTGAAGAGGATTTCTTAGACATGTTCACGCATCAGCTAAACATTATCAGCGTAGTAATTATCTGATGCGGGTTAGCACATACAGCTAGCCCGTACGATAACGGGCGGCTGATGAAGATGAGGGCCGTCGAGCGCAACCGACGG
>DBFOPE010000108.1:0-2788 GCA_048429085.1 Collinsella sp. | reverse complement strand
CGCGACCACGGCGCGCGTCGCTCCCGACAGCCTGCGCGCCAAGGCGGCGGCAGAGCGCAGCCAGACGCAAAAGAAGGTCATCGTCTTCTCGATCGCCATCGCCATCGTCGCGGTCATCGCCTGCGCCGGCGCCATCCTTATAACCACCGCCGGTGAGGGTCTGGGCGAGCGCCCCGAGCCAATCCTTTCGTCGCGCACGACCGAGAGCGATGCAAATGGCAACACCCAGTCGCAGGATCAGCAGGCACAGGCGGACAGCACGCAAGACAGTTCTACCTCTGCCGATTCGTCCTCGAACACCCAAAACCAATCGCAGGGCACCGATTCCTCTACGGCCAACAGTGGCACGCCGTCCGACACGACCAACTCAAGCCAAACAACTGACGGTTCACAGCCGAACACGGGAGGCCAGACGGGCGACACCACGTCGGGAACGGGTGCAGCAGACAGTAGCAACACCAACAGCTCGAGCGGAACCGCGTCCGGCACGGCATCTGACAGTTCGAGCCAAGACACGGCATCGGGCAACTAAGCACATTTGCCTCTCATAGATAACCGACCTGTACAACGGGCGCGAATCGAAAGCGGTTCGCGCCCGTTTGCCTTGGGTGCCGCCATGGCGAACGCCATGCGATGGTAAGATGCTTTACATGTGTAAAGAGGAGATTTGCCATGAGCAAGACAATAGTTAGGCCCACGCTTTCGCTGGGCAACCACATCTATCTGTATCGCCTGCTGCGCGATGCGATTGGATGCGGCAAGCAAACGTTTATGACGCAGGTCGAGGAGGCGCTCGCTGCTGGCGACATGACCGCTTATGACCTGGGCTTCGAGTCCACGCGCGAGCTGCTCGAGGAGCTCAACGACTGCATTAAGCTGACCGTCTTTAAGGGCGGCCGCCTGTATGCCACCGTCATCGCCAACGATGCCTGGGATACCGCCCTTGCCAAGGGCGAAGACAAGTCCAAGGCTGCCAAGGCTGCCAAGGGCGCCAAGCAGTCCTACAAAAAGAAGAAACGCGGTGAGAAGGACCTCAAGGCCGTGCGCCCCAAGCACGTTAAGCGTTCCGAGCCAGAAACCATGGTTGAAGCCGCGCCGGAACCCGAGCCCGAGACAGAGATCGAAGTCGCTATTGAGGTAACGGCAGAAGCCGAAACCGAAATCGCCACCACGACCGATCCCGAAGTCATATCTGAGCAGGAAGCCACTGCGGAGCTCGACGAGGCTCCCAAGTCGACAACCGAAGAAGTCGCTAACCAACGCGAGACGCCTGCGTTCCGAAGCAGCGATGTCTTTGGCGACGAGGCCGAGGACGATCAGTCCGACGAGCCCGCTGATCAAGACGCTACCGAGTCGACGCCGGAGCCCGAGACGCTGCAGCCTGCCATCTCGCTCACGATCGTCTATGACCCCGAGAACGCAAACGCCGGCATCACCACCATGGCCTCCACACCGGTCGAGGCAAAGCCGTCTGTCGAGGCGGAGGACGCCCCGCAAGCCGATGCCAAAACCGAGACTGAAGACACATCCGTCTCCGTGGAACCGACAGATTCCGCAGTTAAGCCAGAACCGGCGCCCGAGTCTGCACCCGTCATCGAGTCCGCATCCGCACCTGTCTATGAACAAATTCCCGCACCGGTACCGGCTTCGGTACCCGCAGCAGCACCGGCCCCCGCATCCACAGCACCGACCATCCCCGAGGACTTCCCCGTCGATTTCGCAACCGAGGTCTTCTGCCCCGGCCCGTTGCTACACCAGCTGTCGACCTATCTCCCCTACGGCGCCGACACGCTCGGCATCGTCGGCGAGTACTACTGGATCGCCCGCGAACGCGGCACCATCGAGGCCGCGCGAAACCGCGCAATCTTCCCCCTGCGCTACACGCAGGCCGGCGAGCGCCACGAAGTCACCGTGCGCATCCGCCGCAACACCACCGGAGGCCTCGGAGCCACTTGGACCATCGATAAAGTCGAAGAACCAAACGAATAGCAAAACGCGGCGAACGTCACAAAACGTTCGCCGCGTTTTTATTTTTCTAGGTTGAGCATAAGTCAGCGAAAATGTCCCAGAGCGAGCAAGGTGACGTGAAAGAGGAGCGCCGCGTACTTTGGTACGCAAGCGACGATTGAACGTCAGATTGCCGCTCTGGGACATTTGCAGCGTCGAGCAGTTACGCGGTTTGGAAAACCGCGTAACAATCTAGTCGCGCGTCAGCTTGCGGTGAATACGATGCGGCTGGGCTGCGTCCTCGCCTAGGCGCTCGATGCGGTTGGCCTGATAGGCCTCGAAGTTGCCTTCGAACCAATACCAGTTGCCCGGGTTCTCGTCGGTGCCTTCCCACGCTAGAATGTGCGTGGCGACGCGGTCCAGGAACATACGGTCGTGGCTAATGACCACCGAGCAGCCCGGGAACTCGAGCAGCGCCGCCTCGAGCGAGGACAGCGTCTCGACGTCGAGGTCGTTCGTGGGCTCGTCGAGGAGCAGCAGGTTGCCGCCCTGCTTGAGCGTAAGCGCCAAGTTCAGACGGTTGCGCTCGCCACCGGAGAGCACGCCAGCGCGCTTCTGCTGGTCCTGGCCCTTAAAGCCAAAGCTCGCCACATACGCGCGACTCGGAACCTCGGTCTCGCCGACCATCATGTGGTCCAGACCGTCCGAGACGACCTCCCACAGGTTCTTATCGGGGTCGATGCCGGAACGGTTCTGGTCGACGTAAGAAATCTTGACGGTCTCGCCCACCTCGAGCTCGCCCGAAGTCAGCGGCTCCAGACCCACGATGGTCTTGAAGAGC
>DBFOPE010000107.1:0-18904 GCA_048429085.1 Collinsella sp. | reverse complement strand
CATCGTCTTTTCGGTCGGTTCGCTGCTGTGCGGCCTTTCGGCCTCGCTCGAGGTTCTTATCCTGGCACGCATTGTTCAGGGCGTCGGTTGCGCGGCGGCCATGGCTAACAACATGGGTATCATCACCGAGTCGTTTCCGGCACGCGAACGAGGCCGTGCCATGGGTATTCTCGCGACCTTCGTGGCCCTCGGCATGATGTGTGGCCCCGTGCTCGGTGGCATGCTGGTGGCAAGCTTTCCCTGGGAGAGCATCTTCCTCATAAACCTGCCCATTGGCGTAATCTCGTTTATCGTGGGGCTCTATACGCTGCCGCATGTTAAGCCGGAGGCTGGCGAGCGCCCCATGTCCCTGATCGAGGCCGCTCGTCGCTGCTTTGCAAATTCGGCCTTCACCATCAACCTCGCCTGCATGCTCATCGTGTTCGTTGGTATTGGCGCATCAGAGTTTATCCTGCCGTTCTATTTTCAGGACGCCCACGGCTTTGGTTCCGACATTTCCGGATTGCTCTTTTTGGCGCTGCCAATGGTGAATGCCTTTATCGGCCCGCTTTCGGGAACGGTTTCGGACCGTGTTGGCTGCGAGGGTCCCACGGCGGTCGGCCTGGGCGTGTATGTGTGCGGTCTCTTTGCGGTAAGCACGCTCGACGAGCACTCTTCTATCCCTGTGATCGTGTGCTGCGTCGCATTTATGTCGTGCGGTACGTCGATTTTCCAGAGCCCCAACAACTCGCTGTATATGGGTTCGGCCCCGCGCGAGGCGCTCGGTTTTGCGGGCAGCTTGGGCAGTTTGGCACGCTATGCCGGCATGGCACTCGGCATTACGGTGGCGTCGAATATCCTGTATGGGCAGATGAGCGTGGCGATGGGCGAGGCCGTGACCAGTTTTGTTTCAGGCCGTCCGGATGTGTTCCTGTTCGGCTTTCGCTCGGTGTTCTACGTGCTTATGGCTGTGGCCGCTGTGGGCTTTGCGCTTGCCATGGTGCGTTTGGTGAAGATGCGCGCCCGCCATTAGCTTGTGGAAGCAGGCTTGCCACGAATCGGCTCATCTACTGGTCTTGCGGCTTTATGGTGCGATGCGGCTTGTGGGACGGGCGGGGGTCGGTCCGTGGTAGACTATCGAACAACGTTTATTAATCGCGCGGTATCGTTACCGCGAGAAGGGGTTGCGCCATGCAGGAGCTTGAGGATCGTATTCGCCATGACGGCATCGTAAAGGCCGGTAACGTCCTTAAGGTTGACGCCTTCCTCAACCACCAGTGCGACGTTGAGCTGTTCGACCACATGGGTGCCGAGTGGGCCCGTCTGTTCGAGGGTGTCGAGATCAACAAGATCCTGACGATCGAGGCTTCGGGCATTGGCATGGCTTGCATCGCGGCTCAGCATTTTGGTGGCGTGCCGGTGGTCTTTGCCAAGAAGGCGCAGTCTATCAACCTCGACGGCGAGCAGTATGCCACGACCATCTACTCCTTTACTAAGCAGAAGGAGTACCCGGTCATCGTTGGCAAGCGCTTCCTGTCCGAGGGCGACAAGGTCCTGATTATCGACGACTTCCTGGCCAACGGCTGCGCGCTCGAGGGTCTTATCAAGATCTGCGAGGCTGCGGGTGCCGAGGTGTCCGGTATTGGCATTGCAGTGGAGAAGGGCTTCCAGGGCGGCGGCGATAAGCTCCGCGAGCGCGGCTTCCGTGTTGAGAGCCTGGCTCGTATCGCCGATATGGACTGCGAGACCGGCGAGATCACCTTCGCCTAAGCGCGCAACACAAGCGATTGGTATGCGATGTGACAAAGGGACCGTCCCTTTGTCACATTTTTTGTATGAGGGGAGGTTTTGATATGGATGAGAACACGATGGGATGGCGTGAGTATGCGCGCTATGCCGAGATGTCGGTCGAGGAGCTGGCGCGCGATTGCGAGGTACAGGTGTTTCGCGCGACGGGTCCGGGTGGACAGGGCGTGAACACGACGGATTCAGCGGTGCGCATGAAGCATGGGCCCACGGGGATTGTCGTGACGGCGCGCGAGAGCCGCAGTCAGTTTCAGAATCGCAGCTGCTGTCTGCGTAAGCTGAGGGCAGAGCTTGAGCGTCGCGGGCGTCCACCGCGCCGACGCCTAAAGACCAAGGTGCCTCAGCGCTCTCGCCAGCGCAGGCTCAATGACAAGCGCTTCAACGCCATTAAAAAGGCCAACCGTCGCAAGCCGGGTAGCGACGAATAGCCTCCTCATGAGTTGCGGTGAAATAGGGACTGTTTTGCGGCTTTAGCTGCATAAACAGTCCCTATTTCACCGCAACTTAGGTAGGGTTAGCGGGTGGGGCGCCAGACATGGAGGGCGCCGACGAGGATGTCCACCTCGATGCGCGAGGCGACGATGGGCTCTCCGTCGGCCTGGATGGGGTAGTCGGGCTCCTCGAACGTGAGCTCGGCATGGCGGCATCGGCGCATGCGAACCGGTGGCAACTTGGTATGGTGGCCGTCCTTGGCCGAAAGGAACATGGGAAGCGCGACCGCACGGGGGACGGGGCCGCAGGCGTAGCAGACGTCGAGCATGCCGTCGCAGGGGTCGGCATCGGGGCAGATGCGATAGCCCGAGCCATACGTGGGGCCCAGCTGAATCGCCATGATGATCGCCCTCACGCGCTCGGCGGGCGCGCCGTCAAAGCTGACTGTCATGGGGTAGTTGCGATAGCGCAGGCCAAACTGCTCAAGTCCCGAAAGGGTGTAGAGCGGAGCGCCCGTCAAGCCGGTCTTTTTACGCAGCTCGGTGGTGCCCAGGCCGATGGCGGCATCGATGCCGACCGAAAGCGTCTGGTCGTAGTACTCAACGGAAGCCTCACCGCTACCGTTTGCGGGGTTCCATGAGCGAATCCGCCCGATGTCCTGACGCTGCAGCTCACAGGTGAGCAGCGCGCCAAAATCCTTGCCGGAGAAATCTTCGATGCCGAGCGTCTGGGCAAAATCGTTACCGGAGCCCACGGGCAGGACGGCAAGGGCGGGACGGGCGTCCTCATTCTGCGTCATGAGTCCGTTGACGACCTCGTGAATTACGCCGTCGCCGCCAAGGGCGATAACGGTGCGATAGCCCTGAGCCTGTGCGGCCAGCTCCTTGGCGTGTCCCATGCGCTTGGTTAGCACCAGGTCAAACTGGGATGCGCGTGCAGTCATGTCCAAAAAGCGCTGCAGGCGCTCGGCAACCTCATGCGCGGCGCCCGACTGGGCGGCTGGGTTGGCGATGATGAGCGTGCGGCCAAAATCAGTTGCGTGCATGGGGCGACTCCCGGCGTGTGACGTGACGGTGCGGTCGCGCTCAGGTCGAATTGCCCCCGATTGTGGCTGCACGGCGAATACTAACGTCTACTCTATCAGGTCGTTGTGGCGCTCGATAGCCTCCGCTACCGTACCGCCCTCATCCACAATAAGCGAACGGCGCTTGGGTGAGATGATGCGCTGGGCGGGGTACACGCCGCGGTGTCCGCCGGTTAGGTAACTGATAAAGGCCACGATGACAAAGAACCCGGCGGCCGTGCCGTGGAACAGGTCGATGGCCATCATGCAGGTGGTGATGGGCACGTTGAGGCCGGCGCAGAACACGCCGAGCATGCCGAGAGCCGCCAGAAAACTGGGGTCGAGCCCGGTAAGGCAACCGATCCAGCCACCGAGTGCCGCACCGATGCCAAACAGAGGCGTGACCTCGCCGCCTTGGAAGCCGGCGCCCAGGGTGAGCGCTGTGACGACCAACTTGATGACTGCGTCCGCCAGGGTGGTGTTGCCTGCAAATCCGGCGCCGGAAAGCCACGTGGAAAGGCCGGCATAGTCCCAGGCGTCGAGGAGGGCATAGGCGGCCAAAACCACGAGTGCGCCTATAAGTGCGCGAACAAGGTAATTGGTGATAAAGCGACCGTACAGGCTCTTGACGGTTCGAACCGACCAGGCAAAGAGGCGTGCCGTCAGACCGAAGATAATGGCGCTGGTAACAACGATGACGACCGTTTTGGGCGTCATGGCTGGAACGCTGGCGATAACATTCGCCTCGTACTCGGTTCCCAAGGCAAGCGATGTAAAGTAGCCGGTAAACGAGGCGACCAGGCAGTAGATGCCTGCGGTGTAGTCGATCTTGCCGATAAAGCACATCTCCATGCCAAAGAAAGCTCCGGCAAGGGGCGAGCCGAATACGGCGCCAAAGGCCGACGAGATGCCGGCGAGCATGAGGTCGTGGTGATCATGCTTTTTGAGGTGGGCGAGGCTCGAGATGTTGCTGGCGATGGTGCCGCCAATCTGAACCGCGGCTCCCTCGCGACCGGCCGATCCGCCCGTTAGGTGCGTGAGCGTGGAGCAGACGAAGGTGAGGACGGCCATGCGCATATGGATGAGGCGTGTGCCCAAGGCGGAGTCAATGACCAGGTTGTTGCCACGCTTGGCGGCGAGACCGTGGTTTTTGTACACCCATGCGGTTGCAACGCCCACAACGGGAAGCAGCGCGTAAATCCACGCATGGTGCTCGCGATAGTCGGTCGCGATATTCAACGAGGCCAAAAACGCCCAAGCGGCAACGCCCATGGCGAGCGAGACGATGACGACGAGTACGAGCAGCTTGGCACTCGCGAGTAGGTTGCGGACGTTGCGGCGCGTGTCGGCAGCTAAGAGATGCTCGGAGCGGGTGATCTGATGCCTGCCTGCCATGATGACGTCGTTCAGGGAGAAAAAGCCGCCGTCGTCGAGCGGCTGGGAATGATCCTGCGCCTCGTTTGCGCTTTCGGGTTTGTCGGTAAAAGCCATACGTTCCTCTTTTTGGTTGCATCACGAGCATTATAAAACGCGGTAAACGCGACGAGCCGATGGGTTGGTTTCCATTCTGTTTCGCGGCTTGCGGCCGACAGGTGTATTTGCGGGTACAGGCCAAGTCGCGGTCGCGCGTCGGGGATTATACTTAGACAAGCATAAAGAATCGGCGCCCCCGTTGTGCGCCGTGGCATTAAGAGGTGCATATGACAGAGAAGCTCATTCCGCTGGAGGACGCGCAGTCGATTGTTCTGTCGCACGTTGCTCCGACCGATCTCGTCGAGAGTCCCGTGTGGCAGGCCACCGGTCTTCCCTTGGCCGAGGACGCGGTGGCCGATATCGATATCTCGCCGTTTGCCAACAGCGCTATGGACGGATATGCCGTGCGCTCGGCGGACTTGGCGCAGACGTCTGGCGAGGCGCCGGTGACGCTCGACGTTATCGGATATGAGGCCGCGGGCCATGTCTTTGAGGGCACAATCGGCGCGGGCGAGACAGTCCGCATCATGACGGGCGCGCCGGTACCCGAAGGTGCCGATGCCGTGGTGAAGTACGAGATCGTCGACGTACTCGATGGCGACGGCAACGAGGGCTCGCACGTTCGTTTCTCGGCGCCTGCTAAAGTGGGGGAGAACGTTCGCTCTGCTGCCGAGGAGGCCCATGCCGGCGATGTTGTGATGCACGCCGGCGAGGTCGTGGCTCCGGCGGGCGCGGGTCTGCTGGCAAGTGCCGGATACGCGAGCGTGAAGGTGCACGCTGCCCCACGTGTGGGCATCATCTCGCTGGGCACGGAACTGGTCGCACCGAGTAAGGTGCCGGCGTGCGGTCAGATTCGCGATTCCAACTCCTCGGCGCTGATGGCCGAGGCGCTCGATGCCGGCGCCGAGCCCGTGTTCTACGGCATTGCGCCCGATGATGAGCAGGCGATTGCCGATCTGGTGCATCGCGCCGTGCAGGAGTGCGATTTTGTCATTACGAGCGGTGGCGCCTCGGCGGGCGACTACGATTTCGTGACGGCGCTCGTCCGGCGCGAGGGCGAGGTGCTGTTTGACCGCATCTCGATGCGTCCCGGCAAGGCCATCACGTTTGGCTTGCTCGGAGGTAAGCCCTACCTGGGGCTTTCAGGCAATCCGGCCGCGGCGTATGTGGGCTTTGAGATGCTCGCTCGTCCGGCGATCCGCAAGATGCGCGGCTTTGCCGAGGGTGCGCGTCCCGTGCAGCAGGCGATATTGACGCACTGCGTGAAGAAGCGCCAGGACCGACGCTTCTTCGATCGCGCCACGGTTTTGCGCGACCCCGAGACCGGTGAGCTGTTGGTGACCGAGGCCAAGACGCAGAATTCGGCGCTGCTCGGCACGATGCAGCGGGCCAACTGCCTGCTGCGTATTGACGAAGGGCCGTGTGAGCTCAAGCCGGGCGACGTCGTGGACGTCGTGCGCGTCAACCTGCCTGAGGGAACGGTGCTATAGGAGGAACGCTATGGAGTTGAAAATTTCGATCGTGACGTGCTCGGATACGCGCGATCTTGCGCAGGACGAGGCTGGAGCCGCGCTCGAGGAGCTCATCGAGGCGCAGGGATGGACGGTTGCCTCACATGTGGTCGTGCGCGACGACGTTAGCGAGATTGGTGATGCCATTGTGGAGGCTGCCGATGCGTGCCACGCCAATGTCGTGCTCACCTGCGGCGGCACGGGTCTTTCGATGCGCGACGTGACACCCGAGGCGACGCGTGCCGTCTGTGACCGTGATGTGCCGGGTGTCGCCGAGGCAATCCGTGCCTACTCGATGACCAAGACGCGCCGCGCCATGCTCTCGCGCGCCGTGTGCATGCAGCGTGGGCATACGCTTGTCATCAACTTTCCGGGATCCACGAAAGCGGCCCGCGAAAGCTGGGAGGCCGTGAGCGATCAGCTGGAGCATGCGGCCCAAATGACGGCGGGCGGCGGACATACCAACTAAGCGGTTTACCTGCGGCGGGGCGACCTGAACGGTTGCTCCGCCTTTGTTTTCCGCCGAAGCGACGCCGAGGTGCACGGTAACTCGAAACTATTCTCTATCGAGAATAGTTTCTCACTATCATTATTCGCTCAGAAGTATAATCTGATTGCAGATTAAAGCCCGCGGTGGGGTACCCGGGCACAAGATCCGAAAGGGTTGAATATGTTCGATATGGTTTCACGCCGCGGCTTTGTCTCGCTTTCTGCTGCCGCTGCCGCCGGCTTTGGCCTTGCTGGCTGCTCGGGCAAAAAGATGTCCGAGCCCGCTGGTTCCGATGCCGGCTCCGCCAAGTCTTCCTCTAAGAAGAAGGCTGTCGAGCTGCAGGTCTTTGCCGCCAACTCGCTCGAGAAGGCTCTGCCCGAGGTTCAGGAGCTCTACACCGAGCAGACCGGTACCACGTTTGCCGACACGCAGTTTAAGGCCTCCGGCGACCTCGTCGAGCAGATGCGCGCCGGTGCTGCGGTCGACGTGCTCATCACCGCTTCCAAGGGCACCATGGACGACGCCGAGGCCGCCGAGCTCGTCGATGCCGACACCCGTGAGGATATGTTCGTCAACGATCTCGTGATCATTCGCGCCGAGGGCTCCGACACCAAGGTCGAGGTCATCGCCGACGTCGCGAATCTGGACGGCAAGATCGCCATCGGCGACGCCAAGACCGTTCCCGCCGGCAAGTACGCCAACCAGGCCCTGGCCTCCGTGGGCCTCTACACCGGCACCGAGGGCGACGATGGCGAGTATGCTCCCGAGATTGCCGACAAGGTGGCCCTGGCCGACAAAGTTGGTACCGCCGCCGCCTATGTGTCCACAGGCGACTGCGTGGCCGGTTTTGTCTACAGCTCTGACATCTTCCGCTACGACGGCATCGAGGAGGCCTTCGTGTGCCCCGGGGATTCGCACAAGCCCATCGTGTACCCGGGTGCTGTCGCCGATGGCTCCGAGCACGCCGACGAGGCCAAGGCGTTTATTGACTTCTGCCTGTCTAACAAGAAGGCTCAGAAGATTTGGGCTAAGTACGGCTTTGAGCTTTCCGCGTAGCGCGGCTTGGCGCGATAATTCCATCGTTTTGTGTTTCACTCCGTCCTTGTATTCGCTTGGAGCTTTTCGTGCTTAATAGATTCCGCATGCTTGTCGCCTGTGCTTTGACCTTCGCGCTTTGCTGGGTGCCGGGATTTGCGTTTGCTGGGGACGCTGAGGACGGGGCCCAGGTTGCTGCGACCGCTCATGGGCTTTCCTATGGGATCGAGGGTTTTGAGCGGTTGGCCAAGGGGACCGCTCGTGCCATGGAGGGCCAGCCTGAGGGCTACCGGTTTCCCGTTGACGAGGACGTGGATCTTGTAGTGGCGCCTGCTGCCGATCGCGTTGTGGTGTGGATATCGCCCAAGGCGGTCGAGAGGTATGGATTGGATCCGCAGGACAGCGAGTGTGTATCGGGTCTCAAGGCCCTCGTCTGTGAGCTCGACAGCGCAAACTGCATGGGTGGTGCACAGCTGGGGGACGTGGATCTTCCTTGGTATGTCACGGCGGAAACAACGTTTGATGCCGGCGGGTATACCTATAACTTTGATGAGCGCGGTGCGGATGGGGACCGCTATGTGGTGATTGCATCAGCCTCGGGTGATGCCAAGGGCGGCGCGCGTTGGCTTGATAGCGCTCAAATGGCAGAGGCATCGTCTGCCGTGTTGCGGGATGAGCAGGGCCCCTTGACCTCACTGGCTTCCTTTTTGGACGGCATCGACTATCGACCGTTTTGGGTGTCCATTAAAACGAGCGGCCTTGCCCTGCTGATCTCCTTTGCGTTGGGCCTGTTCGCCGCGTGGAAGACCATGGGTATCTCGAGTCGCATCAAGGGCCTGCTCGACTCGGTCTTTACGATTCCTATGGTGCTGCCGCCCACGGTGTGCGGCTTTTTGCTGCTTATGCTATTTGGCCGCTCGACCGGGGTGGGCCAGTGGCTGATCGCGCACGGTATCTCGATTGTCTTTACGTGGCCGGCGGCGGTGATCTCTGCCGTGGTGGTGTCGTTTCCCCTGGTCTACCGTACGGCGCTCGGTGCCTTTGAGAGCCTCGACACGCAGATGCTCGACGCCGCACGAACCCTGGGATGGTCCGAGCGTCGCATCTTTACCAAGCTTATGATGCCGCTTGGCTGGCCCTCGATTGCCGCCGGTACGGTCCTCGCCTTTGCTCGCGCCATGGGAGAGTTTGGCTGCACGCTGTTCTTTGCGGGCAACTATGCCGGCATTACGCAGACCATTCCCATCGCCATCTACTTTGAGTGGATGGGCGGCAACACGTCGGTGGCCCTCTTTTGGGTCGTCGTCGTGATCGTGTTTAGTTTCCTAGTCATTCTGTTCATCAACATGTACACGGCGCATTCGCAAAAGTATCGCGAGCGTGGTCTCTCCCGTGCGGAGCGCAAACAGGCCGAAGATCTCGCCGGACAGGGCGATTCGCTCGACCCGGCGGGCGGCGATGCCTTGCGTATCGATCGCGAGGCGCTGGCCGAGCTCATGCGCGATGATACGGCCGTAAAGGGAGGTCGATAAGCCATGTCGCTCGTTCTGGATATCAAAAAGCGCTATCCCGGCTTTACTCTCGACATGCAGCTTGAGGCCGGCGAGGAGCGTGTGGCGCTGCTGGGCGCCTCGGGTTGTGGCAAGAGCTGTACACTGCGCTGCATTGCCGGTGTGGAGACCCCCGACGAGGGCAAGATCGTTGTCAACGGCGTGACCTTTTTTGACTCGGCGGCGGGCATCAACCTGTCGCCCCAGGAGCGCAAGTGTGCCCTGCTGTTCCAAAACTATCAGCTGTTTCCCAACATGACGGTGGCCGATAACGTGTGCGCCGGTGTAAAGGACGCGGGCGACGCCGCCGCGCGCAAAAAGCTCGCCGAACGCTATCTGGGCATCTTTGGCCTGACCGATTTCGCCGACCGCTATCCCGCGCGTCTCTCGGGCGGCCAGCAGCAGCGCGTGGCGCTTGCCCGTATGGTGGCGGCGCATCCGGGCATTTTTATGTTCGACGAGCCCATGAGCGCGCTCGATTCCTATCTTAAGAGCGCACTCGAGCAGAACATGCTCGACCTGTTCGATGTATGCAACCGCACCGTGCTCTACGTGAGCCACGACATCGACGAAGCGTGCCGCCTGTGCCAGCGTATCTGCGTGATGCACGACGGGCATGTTGAGGAGATCGGCTCCATTGAGGACGTGGTCCGCCGCCCGCAGACGCTGGCGGCGCTGCGCCTGACGGGCTGCAAGAATACAAGCCGGGCGCGCAAGATCGGCGACGAAGAAGTTGAAGCCCTCGACTGGGGCATGACCTTTAACGTGGGCCGCGAGGTTCCCGATAATGTGGTGTACCTGGGCATTCGCGCAAGCTACTTCCATGTTGACAATCGCGCGGAGCGGGGTCGCAACAGCTATGATTTGCATGTGGCCCGTGTGAGCGATTCGCGCTTTGAGCGGCTGGTATTGCTGGACGTGCCGCGCGCTGATGCGCCCACGCGTCTGCAGTGGAAGGTCAACAAGGTGGGCGTGCCTGTCGACGAGCTGCCGCAAGCAGGCGAGACGCTGCGCATGCACTTCGATGCGAGTAGGATCCACTTGGTTTGTCGATAGCGCCGGGTAATGCCGTCGGGGATATAAGCCTCGTCGGCTTTGTCTTGCCGTTTGCCGAATGAGGGATGATAAACCCTTATCAATCGAGATAATAATTTATTAAACGACGGCACACGACGCTGTCGTACGAATGTCAACGGTGTTCGCATGGTCGACGACCGTTGATATAGTTGACCTCAACTTGTAAAGGAGGGTGCGCACATGCCGCAGACGACATACATTCGCCGCGTTGCCGCGCGTGCCCTATATATGGCTCGGAGTCGCATATGAGCAGGTATGTTCACGGCTCCGGGAGAGACGACGCACAACTAAATAATCGACCGCAAGGCAGGTTCCCTAAAATTCCGGGTTTGAGCACGGCCGGGTTTTCGCCGTCCGTCGTGCATCGATACCGTTGTTATCCGATTTTGGTTCGAGAGGGGAACCGTCATGGCTGAAGAATTCGATTTCCATCCGATGTGGGAGAGCCTCGGCATGAATCTTGCCGACCACGACATGCTGCTGGGCGCCGTGGGCCAGATGTACGGCGATATGTTCCTGACGCAGAACAATCGCCCCAAGTCCACGTCCTACCTGGATTTTGTCGCCACCAACATCCACAGCGGCCGTATTAAGGAGATGCTCGACAAGAAGGAGGCCGGCGAGGTCACCAAGATTGTCGGTTCGTTCTGTGTATACGTGCCCGAGGAGATCGTACTTGCCTGCGACGGTATCCCCGTGGGTCTTTGCTCGGGTGCCGATTGGGCAACCGATAAGGTCGAGGAGCACCTGCCGCGCAACACCTGTCCGCTTATCAAGAGCTTTGCCGGCTTTAAACTGGGCGAGGTCTGCCCCTACATTGAGTCGAGTGACCTGGTGGTGGGCGAGAACACCTGCGATGGCAAGAAGAAGGCTTATGAGTTCTTTGCCACGCAAAAGAACATGTACGTCATGGATATCCCCAACGTGCACGACGAGTCGACGCTCGTGACCTGGAAGGCCGAGGTCAAGAAGCTCGCCGCCAAGATCGAGGAAGAGTGCGGCGTCACGATTACGCCTGAGCGTCTGAAGGCCGCCATCCACGCCGTCAATGAGAAGCGTCGCGCCTTGCAGCGCCTCGCTGCCACGCGCGCAGCCGACCCGGCGCCCATCAGTGGTCTCGACAGCCTACTGACCGTTCAGGCCGCCTTTATGGACGACACGCCGCGTCTGACCGGAGCCATTAACGATATGGCGGCTGAGTGCGAGCAGCGTGTCGAGGCCGGCGAGGGCGTGGCGCCCAAGGGGACCAAGCGCATCCTGTATACCGGTACGCCCATGGCCGTGCCCAACTGGAAGCTGTTCAACCTCATCGAGAAGGCCGGCGGCGTTGTGGTAGGCGAGGAGTCCTGCACGGGCTCGCGCTACTACAAGGACCCGGTCGACGAGTCCGGCGAGACGGTCGACGAGATGCTCGACGCCATCGTCGAGCGCTATTTTAAGATCAACTGCGCCGTCTTTACGCCCAACGACCAGCGTATGAAGGATATTGTCCAGATGGCCAAGGACCTGCATGCCGACGGCATCGTCGACGTGGCCCTGCAGTTCTGCACACTCTACGAAATGGAGTCCTTCGCCGTGGAGAAAGCTGCCGAGGAGGCCGGCATTCCGTTTATGCACATCACCACCGACTACGCCGGCGAGGACGCGGGGCAATTGCAGACGCGCATTGAAGCTTTCTTGGAAACCATTTAGGGCTATCCGTCTCGGTGACTTCCCCAGGCACCCGATCTTGCCGTTCAAACCGTCGCTTGCGTACCAAAGTACGCGGTGCTCCTCATTTACGGCAACCTCGGGCACCCGGGAAAGCTGTTTCCTTGGTTGGTTAAAAGGTTTAGGAGTTATATGTCGGAAAATATTGAGCAGCCGTTGCCGCGCACGTTTGAGGAGTTCAACGAGCAGCGCAAGGCGGCGTTTATTCGCGTTAAGGAATATAAGCAGGCGGGTAATCGCCTGGTCGGCTTTTTGTGCAGCTATACGCCACTCGAGATTATCGATGCCGCGGGGGCCGCAAGTGTCGCTCTGTGCGGTACGTCCGACGAGGTGATTCCCGAGGCCGAGAAGGTGCTGCCGGCAAACCTCTGCCCGCTCATCAAGTCGACGTACGGCTTTGCCTATTCGCAAAAGTGCCCGTTTACGTACTTTAGCGACATGATCATCGGCGAGACCACCTGCGACGGCAAGAAGAAGATGTACGAGCTACTCAACGAGCTCAAGCGCACGCACATTCTGCACCTGCCGCAGGGTCGCGATCGCGCCTACGAGCGTGAAGGCTGGTACGAGGAGTGCCGCCTGCTCAAGGAGGAGCTCGAGAACTTCTACGGTATTACGATCACCGATGACGACCTTCGTGCTGCCGTCCGTCGCCGCAACCGCTTGCGTGCGGCCCAGCTCGAGATGTTTGCGCTGCAGGCCAACCAGCCGGCGGCCATGAGCGGCGTCGACCTGATGAGCACCATGTTTGCCGGTACGTTCAGCTTTGATATCGATGCCTATACGGAGCAGCTGGAGCAAAAGGTTGCCAAGCTGCGCGAGGCCTACGACGCGGGCGAGCGCCCGGTTGCGGCGGATGCCAAGCGCATTCTGATCACCGGCTGCCCGGTGGGCGGCGTGATCAACAAGATAGGCCGTACTATCGAGTCCAACGGCGGTGTGGTCGTGTGCATGGACGACTGCTCGGGCGAGCGCACGGCGGCCATGATGATCGATCCAGAGGCTCCCGACATCATGCGCGCCATCGCCGACCGCTACCTAGACATCAACTGCTCGGTCATGACGCCCAACGACGGCCGCATGGGAAACACCCTGGCCATGTGCGAGAAGTACCACGTCGATGGCGTGGTAGAGAGCGTGCTACAGGCCTGCCACACCTTCAACGTTGAGAGCGCGCGCATGCAGGAGGCCGTCGAGGGTGCGGGCATTCCATACATGAAGATCGAGACCGACTACAGCAACGGCGACATGGGCCAGATCGAGACGCGCATCGCCGCCTTTATCGAGACCCTGTAGGGCGAACGCGGCAAGGGGGCAGCCCCTATGCCATATCGATTTGAAAGGAAAAGAAATGATTGAACCCAATGTTGCAATTGGTGTATCTGAGCTAAGTCCTCGTGCTGTACAACGCGCGGCCGAGGCTAACTTCAAAAAGGGTTATTACTGCTGCGAGTCGCTTGTCTACACCATGAAACAAATGCTTGAGCTCGATGTGACCGATTCGGTCGTGGCCATGGCGTCTGGTATGTCGGTAGGCGCAGGCAAGTCCGGCTGCGCGTGCGGCGCTTTTAATGGTGGCATTCTGGCGATTGGAATGTTGTTTGGACGTACGGAGCAGGACGGCCCGACCAATCCAAAATCCGTCAAGTCGATGCAGCTTACGCACGAGCTGCACGATTGGTTCCGCGAGAACAACGGTAAGCATGCCATCTGCTGCCGTATCTTGACGAAGGAATTTGACATGGGCCGCGGTGAGCATAAAGAGCAGTGCATTTACTACACAGGTCTGTGTGCATGGAAGGTCGCCCAGATGGTGTGTCGCGAGTGCGGCATTAAGAATCTGGACGAAGTCGACGAGCCGGCTCCGCGCCGTAGAGTTGCCGATATCGAAATCTAGCAGCAGGTGTCCGGCGAGATGCCGGAACCTAGCATAAGAAGGCCGACGAGGTTAGGAAACCTATCTATATGGATATGATCAAGAAAATCCCTGTTCCGATTTGCGGCGTCGCGTTAGGTTGTGCGGCCCTGGGTAATCTTTTGCAGAGCTATTCCGAGACGCTGCGCATGGTTTGCGGCGTGGTTTCGGCACTGTTCCTGCTGCTATTCATTATCAAGGTGGTCGCATTCCCCAAGCTGCTTGCCGAGGATATGACGAACCCGATTATGGCAAGTGTTTCGGGCACTTTCTCGATGGCGCTCATGCTGCTTTCGACCTATATCAAAGGGTATCTTGGTGCCGCGGATGTGGCGTTTGTCGTGTGGGTCGTGGCGATTGCGCTTCATGTTGCGCTGATTGTGTTCTTCACGGTTAAGTTTGTGGCAAAGATTAAGCTCCAAGCCGTCTTTGCCAGTTATTACATTGTGTACGTTGGCATTGCGGTCGCAGCGGTTACTGCGCCTGTGTACGAAGCTACGGCAATTGGCGCCGCCGCATTCTGGCTTGGCCTGGCTAGCTTTGTGGCGCTATTTGTTCTGGTGACGGTGAGGTATGTCAAGCTGCCCAATGTTCCAGAGCCCGCCAAACCGCTTATTTGCATTTACGCTGCGCCCATGAGCTTGTGCCTCGCTGGTTACGTGCAATCCGTTATGCCCAAGAACCACCTCTTTTTGTTGGCGATGTTTGCCGTTGCGACGGTCATCTATCTGTTCTCCTTGGTACAGTTGGTCCGTTGCCTTTCGCTTCCGTTTTATCCCAGCTATGCGGCGTTTACCTTTCCCTTTGTGATTAGCGCCATCGCATCAAAAATGACGGCTTCCTGTCTTTTGAACATGGGGGCACCGCTGCCGTGGCTTGCTCCCGTTGCGCTTGTAGAGACGGTGATTGCGGCTATTCTGGTGATCTATACCTGCGTGCGCTATCTCACTTTTTTTGAAGGCCTAACGAATGTGACAAAGGGGCGTCCCTGCGTTGCATAAGAAGGAGGATGCCGTGGTTGGCATTGGTATCGACATAGGCTCGACGGCTGCGAAGGCTGCGGTGGCGGAGACGGATGGCACCATTGCGTGGACTTGCGTGATGCCGACGGGGTATTCATCGGTCGATGCTTCCGAGCGGCTGCGCGAGGCACTGGCAGCGGCCGGCTATGACGTGGCTGCCGACGACGTGCGCGTGATCGCGACCGGCTACGGTCGTGTCGCCGTGCCCTATGCGCACAAGGTCGTGACCGAGATCACCTGCCACGGCACCGGTGCCGTGCGCCTGTTTGGCGATCACGGCACCGTGATCGACGTGGGCGGTCAGGACACCAAGGTCATTCAGCTTAAAAGTGGCCGTGTGGCCAAGTTTGCCATGAACGACAAGTGCGCCGCCGGCACGGGGCGCTTTTTGGAGATCATGGCCGACCGTCTGGGTATTTCCCAGCAGCAGATGGCCGACCTGGCGCGTTCCGGCGAGCCCACCAAGATCAGCAGTATGTGCACGGTGTTTGCCGAAAGCGAGGTCATCAGCCTGATCGGTCGCGGTGAGCCGCGCGAGAACATTGCGCGTGGCGTGATCGACAGCGTGGTCTCGCGCGTGGCGACCATGGCCGGGCAGGCCGCGGGCGCCCCGTACTACCTGACCGGTGGCCTGTGCGAGAACGCCTTCGTGGTGGAGCGGTTGGGCGAGCTACTGGGGTCGCCGGTGACCACCTCGCCCCAGGCTCGCTTTGCCGGCGCCATCGGCGCGGCTGTCCGCGCCGCCGCCTTGGCCTAGGGGTGTACCGCGACATGCGCATCCTCAATATCTCGGCGCAAAAACCAGATAGCACCGGCAGCGGCACCTACCTTGCCGCGCTCGTGCGCGAACAGATCGAGACGGGGCATCGCGCCGCCGTGCTTTGCGGCGCGGCACCGGGTGATACCCAAGGCGAGCTGGACCGGCGTGCTGCCGTGTTTGCCGTACCGTTCGAGTCGCCCGAGCTGCCGTTTCCCATCTGCGGTATGTCCGATGTCATGCCCTATCCCTCTACACGCTATCGTGACCTGACGCCTTCGATGCTCAAGGCATTTGAGCGGGCATTTGCTGCTGCAATCGATCGGGCGGTGGCTGAGTTTCGGCCCGATCTGGTGCTCTGTCATCACCTGTATCTGGTGACCGCATTGGCGCGCGAGTGCGTCCGGGGCGTGCCGGTTGTTGCCGTGTGCCATTCGACCGACCTGCGGCAGTTGCGTTCGCATGCGCTCGAGCGCGATCGCATCGTACGTGCGGTTCGTCGGCTCGATGCCGTCTTTGCGCTCCATGCTGAGCAGGCTGAGCAGATTGGCCTGGTGTGCGGCGTCGATGCCGATCGCATCCACGTGATTGGGACGGGCTACGACCATCGCGTCTTCTGCCGCGACGCAAGCGTGGCGAGACAGCCGGGATCGCTTGTGTACGTGGGCAAGATTTGCTTTAAAAAGGGTGTCGAGTCGCTGGTTCGAGCCATGTCATTGCCGATTGACGATGACGTCCGCCCATCTGGCTTGGTGCTTGTGGGCGGCCGCGGGGACGATGCCGAGTACGCGCGTATCGAGCGCTTGGCCGCGGCCTCGAATGTGCCGGTGACGCTGGCGGGGCGCCTGGATAGCGATGGACTCGTGCGTTCCTACCGCAGTTCCGACGTCTTTGTGCTGCCTTCGTTTTACGAGGGTCTGCCGCTCGTGACGATCGAGGCCCTCGCGTGCGGTTGCAAAGTTGTGGCTACCGATTTGCCCGGCGTTCGTCCCTGGATGGAGGCGATGCTTCCCGGTGCTCCCGTGACGTGGGTGGCGTCGCCGCGTATGACGGATGTCGACACGCCCGTGGCGGCCGACCTTCCGTTGTTTGAGCGCGCACTGGCAGATGCTATCGCGCAGGCGCTTGCGGCTCCGGCTTCGACGTTCGAGCCGTCGGCGGTCTCTTGGGAAGCGTGCCTGGGGCGTATACTTAAAGTCGTTGATTTGTTGGAAGGGGGTTCGTATGGCTAAGGACACCATGAGGCTCACGTCCATGACGGCCGCGAGTGGTTGAGCCGCTAAGTTGGCTCCCGGAGCCCTCGCCCAGGTCCTGGGCGATTTACCCAATGTGCATAACGACAACTTGCTCGTGGGGTTCGATACCTCCGACGATGCGAGCGTCTTCCGCGTAGGGGAGAACCTGGGGCTCGTGCAGTCTATCGACTTCTTCCCACCGATGGTCGACGACCCGTTTCTGTTTGGCCAGATCGCCGCGGCAAACTCGCTGTCGGACATCTACGCCATGGGCGGGCGGCCGAGCCATGCCATGAACTTGCTGTGCATCCCGAGCTGCCTGGGCGTTGAGGTTGCCGGTCAGATTCTGGCGGGCGGCGCCGACAAGTGCGTCGAGGCCGGCTGCTCCATCGCGGGCGGTCACACCATCAACGACGACGAGCCCAAGTACGGCCTGTCCGTGAGCGGTTTTGTCGCGCTTGACCGTATGCTCGCCAACAGCGGCGCGCGCGTGGGCGATGTTCTGCTGCTGACCAAGGCCATCGGCTCGGGCATTATCACCACGGCCATTAAGGGCGAGCTCATCGAGCAGGACGAGGCCGCAGCCATGTTTGACTCGATGCGCACCCTCAACGAGGCACCGATTCGTCTGGCCGAGGGACTTGAGCTTCACGGCTGCACCGATGTCACGGGCTTTGGCCTGATTGGGCACGCGTGCGAGATGGCCGAGGGCTCGAGCGTGCAAGTTGAGCTTGCGTCGGGAGCGGTGCCGCTCTTTGATCAGGTGCTCGACATGGCGCGTCTGGGCATTATCCCCGCGGGCTCCTACCGCAACCAGGACTTCTTTGGCCCGCGTGTGGCTGCCGACGACGACCTGGAGCCGGGCATGCTCGACGCGCTGTACGATCCGCAGACCTCGGGTGGTCTGCTTATCGCGGCACCTGCTGCCGATGTGGATGAGCTTGCGCGCCGTCTGCATGCTGAAGGACGTATCGCCGCCGTTGTCGGCCGCGTGTGCGAGCCGGTGCCGGGCGGTCCTGCCGTTCGCGTTGTCCGTTAACGACACGTTTATTGAGCTATGCACCGTTCTAAAACGATTTATTCGAAAGGAAAAACTATGTCTACCAAAATTGAAGTCAATGCCATGGGCGATGCCTGCCCGCTGCCCGTCGTCAAGACGCTCAAAGCCCTGAAGCAGCTCGATGGCGAGGGTGCCGTGGTAACCTCGGTCGACAACGAGACTGCCGTCAAGAACATCTCCAAGATGGCGCAGGAGAAGGGCTGCACGGCCTCAGTCGAGAAGGTTTCTGACGCCGAGTGGCACGTGACCGTGGCGACCTCTGGCGCCGTTGCCGTGGCTGATCCCGAGCAGGACGGTGCCGCTTTCTGCGACGCCAGTGCCGGCAAGGGCAAACTCGTCATTTCCGTCTACACCGACTGCATGGGCCGCGGCGACGACGAGCTGGGCCACAAGCTCATGAAGGCCTTTATCTTTGCCGTGACGCAGCAGGAGGAGCTGCCCGCGACCATGCTGTTCTATAACGGCGGCGCCAAGCTCACTGTCGAGGGCTCGCCGGTGCTCGATGACCTGAAGGGCCTGGCCGAGCAGGGCGTCGAGATCCTTACCTGTGGCACCTGCCTCGACCACTATGGCATTAAGGACCAGCTTGCAGTGGGCGAGGTCACCAACATGTACGTGATCGTGGAGAAGATGGAGCAGGCCGTGCGCGTCGTGCGCCCGTAGCGTATTGGTTGGAGTTGCCATGAGGGAGAAGCGCCCGGCGCTTGTCATCACGTTTCCCACCACGGCGGCCGCCATGGGCTGCGAGTCCCTGTGCATCGAGCGCGGCCTTCCCGGGCGAACGATTCC